>JADLHE010000338.1 GCA_020848965.1 Saprospiraceae bacterium | reverse complement strand
ACGATGCCACTTACCAATTGGGAAAGGTGTTTTCCGATGTCTCTGAACTCAGCCTGCCCAGCAGCTACGAGAAGGACTCGGTCTATGCCGCCACCATCCACTCGATGGAATGGGATAGCAAGCTGAAAATGGCCAGTTCGCCTAAAATGGGCAAGAAAGAACTGGAGGCTTTCGAAAGAAAATACAAAGCGTATTTCGAGGATAAAAAACCAATGTTCCTGGATTGGTCGGATGATTCAGCAGCGGCCAATTTCCACTTGGTTTGCGAAGCAAACGAGTATTTCATGGTGGAAAAAGGCTCGGAAGTCCCACTCTTCAAGCGCTGCAAACTGGACGAACTGCCCGCTTTTTTTGAGCATGCCGACAAAGCTGCGAAATGGTTTTTCGTCAGAAATTTGGACAACCCACTTTCTGCTTTGAAAAAGGGCCTGATTGAAATTGAAGTGACCAAATACGAGGCCGACAACGAATACCAAGCCCAGCCCGTCCGCTGGGACAAGCCCATTGACCTGAATTATGGCGTTGTGGCGAAAGGCCAGCCAAGAATCAGCGTGGCCGTAAAATCCAGCTACGGGCAGCCGCTCAATGCCAGTATCGTTTGGCTGTCTTCGGATTTTGATATTGACAACGGATACGTGCAGGGTGGCAAAGGGGTGCTTTTGCAAGGCATCCCATTTTACATGGCCCGATGGAGTGACAAGAATAAAGAATGGAACGAAAAAGTATTCGTGGCCATGCCAAAACCCTTGCAAGATTTCGGTGTAACCGAAGCAAAGGAATACCTCAAGGTCATCGTGAGCACGAAGGACATTGATACCAGTTCCTACAACCAGAAAGCGCTGCCCTTCGACGAGGCGTATTACAAAAACCGGAAAGTAGTGACCAGAAGCGCTGGAACTGCCAAAGGTGGTGGCGGCGACGAAGAAGAAACCGAGCCAGAAGTGGAGGCAAAAGACGATTGGACGGCCTTCACCATTCCGCTGCGCATCGTAAAATCGGCGAGCAGCGGCAAAATTGACGAAGTCAGCTACCGGGCCGAAATACTTGGCCATGAAATAAAGGTTCCGAAAGGTTTTAAGGCTGAAATAAACGCTGGAGGGGTGGCCCAAGGCCGCCGTTCAACGGGTTTGACGGAGCCTATTTCCCTTCAAAACGACGAGGCGATACAGCCTTATGTGCTCTCGCAGGGCCTGGCCACGGGCACCCCGCTCACTACGCTTGAGCTGCGCAATGTCGAGAACAAGGACTTGGTGACAGCGGAAAACCCAATGGAAATGAGCCTTTCTGGGGTAGCGGAAGATGAAATCGTGTTCTCCTACGGCTACGATGCGGATGCGGGCTTGTATTATCCGGTAGGTTTTGAGGATAAAACGAGCGGAGCGCTGCGCATCGAGACCTTGCCCGACCCCACGGCGGACGGGCAGCGCAGTTTGGGCGGCTCCATTGTGCTGTTCCTGAAAAAAGTAGTGCTGGAAACCGTGAAGATTGACTACACCGATTTGTACAAATTGAGGTCAGTCACCTTGCCGGATGACCTTGCCGAAAAGCCAGTTTACGAAGAAGACCTTATTAAAATAAGGCAAGAAGTTGCGGGCGCAAAGCGCATCCTGCTTTGTGCGCATGGCATCATCGGCGACACGACGGAGATGGTGAAGTTCGTGCGGCGAATCAGTTTGGCCAAGCCATATGACCTGATTTTGGCCTTTGATTACGAGAACCTGGACACGGAAATTGAGGATATTGCTGCGCAATTCAAGTCGAAATTGGCGGGAATCGGCTTGGGAGAAGGCCACGGCAAAACGCTTCATGTGGTGGCGCACAGCATGGGTGGGCTGGTGAGCCGTTGGTTTTATGAGCAAATGAACGGGGACAAGGTCATCAGTCACCTCGTCATGGTCGGTACACCGAACAACGGCTCACAATGGGGTACGGCAGCGCAGTTCGTGAGCGTGGGGCTGGGCTTTGCCTTGAATTTCTTGGAGCTGGCCAAGCCCGTCCAAACCCTTTTGAAGTTCTTGGGCAGGTACGGTGATAAGGCGTTGACCTCACTGAAGCAGATGCAGCCGGGTTCCGATTTTATGAAAAAACTGAATAGTAAGCCCTTCAATACGGTTCGATATTCTATCATTGCAGGCGATGTGTTCTCCATTCGCACGACGGAGGAGCAGGCTTTTTTCGAAAAGCTGGCCATCCGGGCAATGAAGTTGGTGGCCAAACCAGTGTTTCGGGATGCCAACGATATTGCCTGCACGGTGAAGAGCATTCAAGGGGTGAGCGGGGCCAACTCCGTCGCAGCCATTGCTTGCGACCACATGAGCTATTTCGTGGACGTGCGTGGGTTGCGGGCCTTGGAGGAGGTGATGGCTAAGTTGTAAATGAAGGTGCACTGATTTTATGGCAGATGATAGGACTTTAAAAGGCGGCGGGGGCGACCCAGAAGAGAGCGAGACCAATAGCAATGGTGTCTCGGCGGGGAAGAACTATCTTTTGTTGATTGGTATCAATGATTACGAGGATGCAGGCACTTTTCCAAAACTGCACAATTGCGAACAGGACGGGAAGGATATAAAGCAGATTTTGACCACCAAATACCAATTTGGTGCGGACGAGGTGGTTGAACTTTACGGCCAAGACGCCAAACGGGGTAATATATTCGGGGCATTGTCCGATTTGAAAGCAAAATCAAAGAAAGGGGAAATCAACACATTGATGATTCTCTTCAGCGGCCACGGCATGGTCAAGGACAATAAAGGCTATTGGATACCTTACGATGCCAAAAACGATGAAGACTGGAACTGGATTTCCTCCAATTATTTGATGGATGTTTTCAAGGGATTTGAGAATATGCAGTATCTGTTGCTTTTTATTGACTGCTGTTATTCTTCCAAAATACTCAAAAATGATTTTGTGCCCCAAACTTATACGGAGACCAGGTATGTTTTTACTTCAGGCCGGAATGAGCCAGTTCCTGATGGCGACCCCGGCGATAATAGCCCTTTTATTAAAGCGCTAAAATTGATACTGGATGATAACAATCAACCATTGGAGATTTATAGGCTATTCAATGATATAAAGAATAAGCCCTTTAAATATCAGCGGCCTTTGTTAAGCCCGCTTCAGACTGAAGACGACCCCAAAGAGTTCTTTTTTACCCCAAAGGTTTACACGGATGATGCACCTGATGCAACTTCATTGAAGGAAGCTTTTTTCGAAATGCAGATAAACCTGCTGGAAGGAACCAAGAGCGATGGAAGGCCAATTTATGTGGATTGTCAATGGAAATTCGATAATGAAAGACCTGCCCAGATACTGCCTATCAATTTAATAGCCTTAAAAGGCCATCCAAATGAGGGTCATGCCTTGGTTGCCCATAAATTAATTAGATTTATTAATGCTAATAACCTTAATCATTGTGATATTAAATTCTTGTCGTTGGGTGTGAAATCCGGCGTCAACTATTTAGATGTGTGGGATGCAATTAAGGAACTGGCCTATCCAAACGAACCCCAAACCGATACGCCAAAAGACAATGCCCAGCTTGCGCAAAACGTAGCCGATTGGCTTAAGGAAAAGGATTTGGCCCTTTTGATAGAAATAACAGCAGAGAGTGGTGCCATCGCTTTCTACAAGAAAATTGAGGAGTTTTTGAACGAGCTTGCCGATTTTTTGCCGCCCAACAATAATGGCAGATTGTTCATTTTCGTCATGGACAAGCGGGAGCAACTAGCCACCCAAGAAGCGGAAATCGCCTCGAAAAGGGCAGACAGGGCATTCTCCCTCGTCATGCCCAAGATTTCCTCTTTCACGCCCGATTCGTTGGTGAAATGGAGCGGTAGGTTTGCCACCGACCCCAAGGTTTTTAAACCTCTTTTCAAACAAATTCCATTCAATGAATTCAATTCGGAGCAATGCCGGATAGAAAATGCCGTCATTGCGATATGCGACTATTGCAAACTGCCAAAGAACGCCGACCACCCCGTTTCCAAAATATTCTTCAACCGAAATTTTTTGACTTCAAGCACTGCTACCAATGAAACTTAAAGATTACACAGGCGATGCCCTTAAAGCGCAAAAGGCGGAATTCCCGGCCATGCAAATCAGCTTTGATTACGTGGATGGCCAGTTTGTGGCAAAGAGCACCCCCACGAACAAGCAAGAAAGCATCATGCCCTATATCCCCAACCCCGACATCATCGAGGTGGTGAAAATGGCGAGACTGCTACAGCGCCCCATCCTGCTGCGAGGAGAGCCGGGCTGCGGCAAAACGCAATTGGCCAAGGCAGTAGCATACGAGCTTTACAAGGAAGTTTATCCTGAAACAGAGCAGGGCAACTACCGCAAGCACTATTTCGAGTGGCATATCAAGTCGCACTCCAAGGCGCAGGAGGGGCTTTACAGCTTCGACCATATCGCCCGCCTGCGGGAGGCCAACCGCAAGGATGCCCCGAAAGAAACATCGGATTCATTGAAGGAATACCGGGAACTTGGCCCTTTGGGCAAAGCCTTTGCCGTGTCAACGGAGGAGCAGCCCGCCATCCTCTTGATTGATGAAATTGACAAGGCCGATATTGACTTCCCGAACGACCTGCTGCTGGAACTGGACGAAAAACGCTTCCAAATCCGTGAAACAAAGGAGGAAATCAACAGTGCTGGTCATCCGCCGCTCATTTTCATCACCAGCAACCAAGAAAAGGAACTGCCTTCGGCATTTTTGCGAAGGTGCCTGTTCCTTTACATCGAATTTCCGCAAGGGGAAGTGCTGAACAGTATCATCAATGCGAGGTTTCAGGAATGGGTCGGCGATGACCAATTTGCAGCATTTATTGGGCGGGTCAAAACCAAGTTTCAAGCAATCCGGGACAGCATTGCCAGTGATGTCACCACTTCCAAGCAGGTCTCCACGGGCGAACTGCTGGACTGGATAAACTACCTGGTGCTGGCGCACGGTATGGATGTGGACATACAGGAATCGCAAACAAAAGCTGGTGCCTTCCCCGGTTATCAGGCATTGTTGAAGAACATGAGCGACCTTTCCAGGGAAAAAATCATTAAAAAATGAACATGACGGACGGCTTCCTGCTCCATGTTTTCTTTCAGCGGCTCCAGCAGGAGTTCGGTACCATGCCCGATTTGGGTAAGTACATGGATGTGCTGAAAATGCTGCGCTACAAAATGGAGGATGGCCACCGCCTTACCGAGGAACTGCTCTATGATGTGTTCCGGTTTTTGCTCTGTGAGCAATTTACCCACGAAAAGCGGTTCAAGGAAGTATTTGGACAGGTTTACAAAAAAGAGGTGGTTGACAAGCTGAATGAAATATTGGCGAAGAAAAAAGCGGATGAAACCCCCATCGTCCAGCCTCCTCCTCCCAGACCTGATTTGCCTCCAACTGGCCCTAATATTAAGCCTGTTATTGACCCTCAGGATACAGACCCCACGGATGAAAACCCTATTACCGAGCCTTGGAGCCGCCGCCCAGCCGTGAAGTACCTGAATTTTCAGCTGGCTGAACTGGAAGGAACCACCTTGGCAGCGCCAGAAACCAGCCTCGATACCACAAATGAGCACCGCTACTACCTCCAAACGGACGATTACAATGCGATTTCCTTCCGGGAAATGATTCAGAGTTGGCGCTATTTCCGCTTGCGGCGGGTAGCGGGCGTTTCGGATGAAATAGATGTGCCGAAAACCGTGAAACAGATAGCGCAGGATGGGTTTTTCACCTTCCCGAAGTACAAAACCGCCTATAAAAGTCGGGAAGATTCCCTGCTTATTTTGGTGGACAGGCAAGGCTCGATGGTTCCCTTCCATGCCCTGTCCGATTCGCTGGTACGAACTGCCATAAAGGATGGCGGCCACCACCGGGCAATGGTCTATTATTTCAAGAATTACCCCTTGGAATATGTTTACAAAACGCCTTACCTAACCGACCCTGTGAAGCTTGACGAACTGCTGAGCACGGTGAACAACGAGCATACCTATGCCATCATCATCAGCGATGCAGGTGCGGCGAGGGGGAATATGAACGAAGGAAGGGTGCGCTCGTCTGGTATTGAAATGGGAGGGGTGCAGAATACGCTGAGAAGTGGCGCATTTTTACAAAAACTCGTGAGTGGGGTGAAGGACCTGGTCTGGCTGAACCCAATGCCCCGCAACCGATGGAAAGGCACCTCGGCAGCGGCCATTTATAATACGCTCGGCATCAAAATGCACTCGATTTACGATGCAGGAATGCTGGGCTTCACCAATGCAGTCAAGGATTTGCTGAACGAAAATTAACGAATCGTACATGGAAATTCTGCCATATAATTTTGACCCGCAACGCACATTGTCGCCAATGGAGCGCTACAAGGTCGAATTCTACTACCAACGGTTCGTGGTGGAGCGCTACCGGGAGTACGGGGATGGGCACTTCCTTTTGGCCTGCTACGCCGCTTTGCCCGTGCTGATGACCCCCGACCTGCTGTACAAACTCTGGCTGAATTTTTCCGATTACAACGATGGCTCCCGCCCACAGCGCATCAACCGCTTGGCAGTGGCCGACTTGCTCTTGTCGCCCATGTTTTCCGAAATCGGGCAAGAGACTTTTGAAATGTCCAACCCGCTGCGCAATGCCCTACTGGCATGGTGGCAAGAGGAAAAAAGGTCGAGCAAGTGGGTGCGGCTGCCCGATTTGGAGGAGGTCGCTTGGTTTTTATTGGATTACCTCAAAACCTACAGCACCCGAAATAGCGCCGCCGACCAAGCCTTCCGGGAAGCACAGGAATGGATGGCACTGAGCTATGTGGAGCCACAGTCTGCCTATCGGCAATTGGTAAAAGCCTTGGCTGATGCTTCCAGTAAGGCAAAAGCGAACCCCGATGACCAGTCCTTTTTGGCAGAAAAACTCCGCTTGATGGAGACCATTGGCCGGATGGAGCAACGCTACAAATTGGAGTTGAAGGAAAAGACTGCCCAAGTGCCCACAGGCTTCAATATGCTGGCTGGCTATGCCGGGGCCATGAAGAACCAATTGGCCGGAATGGATGCCACCAACCTGCTGGAAGGCATGGACCTCAAAGGCATGCAGCACGTGCTATCTGACACGGCCAGCGAAACGGCCATTTCCTTCCCAGTGCCGGAAAAAATGTTGGGAGACTTGAAAACCGATGAGGAAGATAGGGAGGCATCAAAACTATATGCGCTGATTATTGGGATAAACGACTACCAATACTTTTCACAAAAATTATCAGGATGCGTCAAGGATGCAGAAACACTTGCCACTGCAATAAGAGCAGTCGATGCGGCTGGACTGGAGGTTTTATTGGATGGCAAGGCAACCAAGTCCAATGTGGAAGAAAAAATTCGTGAACTGGCTGCGCAAGCAAAACCCAACGACCGCTTGTTTATCGCATTCTTTGGCCATAATATGGCCGTAAGCACAGACGACGAGCAAAGTACGCTCCTGATGGCAGATTCAAGCGAGCAGAATACAAAAGTAGGAATTAGGT
>JADLHE010000337.1 GCA_020848965.1 Saprospiraceae bacterium | reverse complement strand
TATGAAAATGATAGAAAATTTATTTTAAATAAGAGTAGTAAATTTAGATACGATTTATTTATTAGTGGAGATATTTTTAATCAAACCCAAAAGCTAAAAGGTCTTCAGGAAGTCAGAGCTAATTCGTTATCGATTGAACTGTCAGGGGGCGGAAGATTTGGCATATATCCTTCTGGTGTATTCATTTTTGGTGGGTACTCAAGAAGGTTTAGCTTACAAGAAAATCTATTTGTGAATCTAAAAGAAAATAAAGAATTTGAAGTTGCCACTATTAGTAAATCTAACATCTTCTTGGGGTTAAGCATAAGAAATGCAATAAATTTCAGAGTGCTTGTTACCCCATCAATTAAAACACTCAAAAAATCTGAACCTATTTTGGATAAATTGAGCTTTTCGATTGGTTTTGGGATATGAGGAGGCTTTACAAGTAATTAAACTTGACTAGATTAAAATTAATTTTTACTTTCTTGTCCTTCTAAAAATAAAAATCAGACATGAACCCATTTTTAGCTAATATTTTCGTAGAATTATTAGGTGGCTGGATAAGCGAAGGAAGTAATTTTTTGTTCAGTCAATTGACTAAAGAGAGTATTGAATGGCAGATTTGGAAGCAACGCTACAAACTAACCGATGATGATAATGACTTTTTGATACGCTTCGTAGAAGCTATGAATGAGGTTTTCGATACAAAAGAAAAACGTCAAACTTTTTTTCCTTTTTTCAAAGACAAGTATACTCTTCTGCTTTTTCACGAGCGTTGGTATGCATTTATTTCTGTTGAGGAATTTCAATTCAAGATAAATCAACAACTGAGACATTTTTCAATTGTCGAACATGGGGCAGCCGAAATACTGCGTTTCCAACAAAAATTTGAAGAAAAAGTCCATAAAAATCGAACTGCGGCGGAAGCAGAAACCCATCATCTGGTGAGGGAAATTCATGAGGTTGTTCAACGTAAGAAGGATTCTATCAATTCTTCGGAAGCAACTATTACATCAAACCTTAACCTATTAGGCCAAAGTCCAATTTCTTATTTTGTCGGGCGGGAAGACTTGCTCAATGAAATAGAAACGGGTTTTGCAGCGGGCATGCGTGTTCAAATTCTGCATGGAATGATGGGAATTGGTAAGCGCCGTGTTGTATATGAATATACCAAACAACGATTGCAGGCAAGCAATTTTAGAGAACTAATTTGGTGCTTTGATGCCAGTGATGGGGGCAATGACCTCGAAAATCAATTTAATAATTTGGCCAAAGGATTGAAAATAAACGTAAGTAACTTCCTTGGTCAGTCTTTAAAGGATCAGCTCTTGGGATGGCTTGAACGAACCCCCAATTGGTTATTAATATTTGCAAACGCCCCCCATCCGTCAGTACTTCAAGGTTTTATTCCCTTGGGCATCGGCCATGTCTTGATTACAAGTGAAAACCCGGCTTGGGCAGGCTATTTTCCAGCCTCACAAATATTGGAAGTAAAACCACTTGACAAAGCTAACAGCATCCAATTACTAAAGATACGAAGTGGCAATAAAATGAATTTGGAAAACATGGCCGTCATCGCCGAAAACTTAGGCGGCTACCCATTTTTCTTGGAACAGTTCGGTGCTTTGTATGGAGAAAATATCACCCAGAATGAAGACACCAGCAGCCTCATCGAAATTCTTTCACCAGGTAGTGGTGAAGAAATGACCAAGAGGCAACAACAGTTTCTTGATTTGTTGTTCGCAATTGCTGGCGTCCAAATGGCAGACGGCAAACTTGACAAAGGTGCATTAGAGGTGTTTGCGTTGTTTCATGCAAAAGCCCCACAACCGATTCCTAAGGACTTCATTATGGGTTACGGAGCACATGGCCTTGATGATTTGAATTTCCAAGGCCGATGGTATGCCTTTCTAATGAAACCTTTCATTCGCTGGGCTACTAGCCGAAGAAAAAAAATTAACCAACAAAAAGAAGCATTTTTAGAGCGGTTAGCTCGGCATTCTCTGATACAAATTGGGAGTGATAAATTGATATATATGCATCGTCTTGTTCACGATTTTTTTGCCGACAATGCCCATTTACAATTGGCCAATGATTTTAGGGGGAAATTTTTAGTTGCCGGGCCAATGATTGATTTCACCTTGAATCGCTTCAAATTTAGCACTAAGAATAAAATTGAAATTGAATATCGGCGACATCTTCTCCCGCACGTAATCTCAATAGCGGATTACTTAAAAATGCATTTTGGTCATGTGCATGATTTGGACAGACTTTACAATCGTGTCGGCGATTTCTATGAAGACGAACAGCGTTTTGAACCAGCACTATATTATTTTAGCCAAGCTCTTAAACTTCAGAAAACACGAAAAGAGGGGCCTTCGACAAATTTGATTTCAGAATATTATAGAATGGCTGCATTTTCAGGGCAGATTACTGCTTATGACGAACTGCAAAAGGATTTTCCAATTTCGAAATACCTCAAAGAATATGAATGCTTGTTATGCGAGGCAGTGAAACACTATTGGCTCTTCAAGCATGACGAGGCGGTCAATCTTTTAGAACATGCCATCGAAGTTGTTCCATCCAACTTGGATGTCGAAGCGAAACGTGTTATGGAAATGTTAGTCAATTTAATAATCGCACCTCCGGTTTCAGAGGAAAGTGAATCGCTTTTGAATGAGCAAGGTGCTACAATTATAGAAAAATCAGGTGAGATAAGCTTCGAATACGTTGCATTTTTAACGATGAAGGCTGAATTGCGGACAAGGCAAGCGGAACGGGCAATTGATTCTCAAACTCTTATGTTTGAGGAAGCAAGTTTATTGCTAGACCATGCATGTGAGATTTTGAGGAGTCTAGGCCAAAAATCGACTTACGTTTATTGGACATGTCAATTTTTACAGATTGACTGTCAACGTATCTTAGAGAATGAGGAGCGAGTGAAAGATATACTTTTATTGTTGGAACAAAATCAAGTTGAAATTAAAGCAACACTTGGTCAAAACCACTACATTTTCTGTGCTCAGAAACTTGCCATCGCTTATTTGTGTAAAATCAGAGGAGACAAAACTGCTTGTTTGTCTGCAATTGAAGAAGCCATAGAAATTGTTCGCAAAGCATTTCCAAGTTACCCTGACCACCCTAAAATGCGGATGATAGAGGCCATTTTAGAAGATGAGAAATCAAGTGATTAGAAGCTATCTCAAAAATGCCTGAGCAATATTTTTATTAATCCAAGCATGACGAAAGCCAAGAAGTTCTCTGAATAATATTCGCATCGAACGACAAGCCTGCGGCAGTTGAAGAGCCAAGCGAAAAGCCGTTCCACTTTCCATCGACGCTTGTAGCGCCTCAACGCCCGGCCATCTTGTGTCTTCGGCCTCTTGCGGTTGGAACGGTGCGGTGCAATCATCTCGATGCCTTGAGCCTTCAGCTTTTTGTCGAGCGGGTCGCTGTCATATGCCTTGTCACCTATGAGCCTTCGAGGGACTTCATCCACGATTCTATTCTCCAGAGTGTCTTCAACAAGGGTGACTTCGTGCGGCGAAGCGCTTGCCATGTGAAGGGCGACAGGAAGACCAGTGCTGTCTGTAATGGCCATGACCTTGGTCCCCTTGCCACGCTTGGTCTTCCCAACACAGAAGCCCCTTTTTTTGACGGCACGAAGGTGCCGTCAATGAAGCATTCTGAAAGGTCGAGGCCACCTCGCTTATGGAGGTCAGCTGCCAAGGACACAAGGATGTCCGAAAACACGCCATTGTCGGCCCATTTTTGGAAATGCCTGTGGCAAGTCTGGTAGGGCGGGTAGCGCTCTGGCAGGTCCTGCCACCGGGCTCCAGTCCGAAGTATCCAGAAGATGCCATCAAGTACAGGGCGTGGCGGCGTCGAGGGTCGTCCTTTACCGTCAGCACGTTGCTTAATAGGTATTAGTGGCTCTAGCAAGGCCCATTGTTCGTCTGTCAAGTTCATATAGCGTAGTCTTTTCTACGCTAATTTACGCAAATTCATTTTTGAGATAGCTTCTAGTAATACAATTAATGTCGGCAAGGCTTTAAACATAGTCTATATCTTTTATTTCAGCCCCAACTAGCTAACACTTTTGTTTATTATCATTATCAAATCTCCACCCTGCCCATCTCACTAATAAGTGTATGAAGATGATGGACAATAGTACTAGCATCAAACAAGGAACAATCGCTGGTTTCATAATTCAATAATTTAAAGGTTAATCAATAATTAGCAATGGTATGGATGATGAGCATCCCCTTCTCATTCTTCACCATTCTATTAAACGTGGCCAACAGGAGGTAAGACCTGGAATGGGAAGGGTATTTCTTTTCCAATGCTGAAAAATAACCTTCCAACTCGGAAAGCTCAGAAGGAGACAAGTCCATGACGCCCAGTGCTTTCAGCGGCTGGATTTCTTTTTCCAGTTGCTTGATATTTGCCTTTAGCCTATCGGTTTCAATTTTCGATTGGCCAAGTTCCTGATAGCATCTATTGCCATCCTCCCTAATTGCTTCCAACTGCTGCTTAGTTCTGTCAACTGCATTTTGCAAGCTTTTGACCTTTGCTCGAAGTTCTTCCGCTTCAGCTTCCAAACTTTCGTCCAATTCCGTTTGGTCATGGCGGCTTTGTAGGATTTGCTCCAAGTACAGCGAAGTGGTGAGGCCAGCTTCTTCGGCTTCCAATTCGAGGTCTTCTTTCAGGTCAGGGAGTATCCGGCAGGATACTGGGATTTTGAGTTCTTTCATGTTTACGGATTTGCGTTTACTTTTTTGCTGCAAGGTAAACCTGTTCAAAATCCCCTTAAAAATCGTCCTCGATAGCGTTTACGTTTACACGGGGCGTTTACGTGGGGTTACTTGGAGTAAACGTTCCACGATGTATAGTTTGGCAGCGTCCATTTTACCAAAAGGTAAACGCCAATAGGTTTACGTTTACCCATCCGTAAATACAAGTTTACCTTCGTTTGCAAGCTTTGTTTACGTTTACAATCCATTGTAAACCAATTATTTACGAGTACATCTCCAACAACTTTCGGCCAACGTTTGGCGGGAATTTTTTCAAGGAAAAATATGCCTCTACCGATGGTAAGCCGTACTGTTCGGTGTAATTTTCCACGCAACCCCGCAAGGTATAATAGCTGCCATCTGCCCGGTTGATGATTTCCTTCTTGGTAAGTATGGGATGCGCTTTGGGGTCGCCCAACCTAGCGATGAGCCGGAGGTAGTCCGATAAGGAAACCGTCCGCTTTCGCTTGTAAGCATCAAAGTCTGGGATAAGGTCATGGCAAAAAAGTTCGAGCCACTTATTGAAGGTCTTTTTGTCCACCCCATACCGTTTCACCAACTTTTGTTTTGGCAACTTGATTTTGGGAATGGCAAAGAAAAATATGATGGCAAGGATTGCCAGCAAGAAGGCCCAAAGCAATGGATGTGTTCCTTGCTTTTTTGAGGGCGGGTTGTCCTGTTTGGGTGTGTTTTCTTGTTGCATATTGATTGAATTCAAGCCTTTGACAAGTCGCTATTTTTTTCGTGCTTTTGAACTTTCTTTCATAACCAATAGATAATCACTCGTTTAGATAGCATGGTGGATAGTGCTGAACTGTGCGCTGTTTTTAAAACTTGCACTTCCAGACTTTCGTACTTATTCGTGCTGAAACAGTGCTTTGCAAGTGATTGACTTTCAATTGATTAGAGCAAAAAGTTCAAAAGCACGATTTCCTAATAGCAATAGCCAAGGCTATTTTGAAAAAATAAAAAAAGATGAAATAGGTATATGTACAGCTCAGCCGTCCACGGTTTCGCAGGCATTGGCATCGAAGTTTTCGTCGGCGAGGACGAAGTATTCTCTGCCATTGGATTTGATGTCCATGCCAGCACCACCTTGCCCGTTTGGGTTGAATTGTAGGCCAGCATAAATGCAAAATAGCCTGAGCTTTTTCTTGAATTGACGGGCGTGACAGTATTTTTTCTCGTTGGGATAGTTTTCCGTGAAGTCATCGTAGGCCAGCTTTTTGTTTACCCGCTTGTTCCGGTTGCCGGTAGGGTCAAAATAGGTGGTCGCCCAATCGAGGAGGTTGTCCCCGATTTGTTGGCGCAGCTTCCGCTTTTCAAGCCCATCGGAGGGAGTGGAATAGCGCAGGCCAAACCGAAGGTAGGTTTGGATGCAGCAGGCCATGAAATTGTGGAATAGGTTCAACTGGGCCTGATCCCAGTCGTCGTCGAAGAGGATGCAGCCGAAATCGTCCTTTGGGGTACGAAACTCGTTGTACCAATCTGAAAAAGACAGCATAAACTGGCGGCGTTTGAAGGAATTGCCCTCTCCGTTGATGGCGTGATTGGTAGTGAATAGGAACTTCGGCGCAGGCAGGGTATAGCGCTTCACCCCTTTTCCGTTCACGGTAATACCCGTGGTGATTTGTCCAAAAAAGAACTCAAAATCAAGGTTGGCCCGACAATCGTCGAAGAAGATGACCTTGGTGCGCTCGTCCACTTCTTCGTAAATGAAGTTGTCTTCCGTGAGGTTGTGCTTTTTCCCGTCAAGGGTAGCGACCTTGACCAAGCGTTCTAGGCTTTTTCCAAAAATGGACTTGCCAGTCCCGCCCTCGCTCGCCCCGACCTCGGTCTCCAAGCCGTCCATGCAAACGATTGCCCTGGCCTCACTTTTGTTGGGATACTGGTGCAATAGGTAGCCAAGCGCTATCACCTTTGCGACAAAATGAGTCACGAATTCATCCTGTGCTTTTCCTGTCAGTATAAATTTGGTAACCTGTTCCCACTCCTTTACCCCATTCTCTTTTTCCACCAGTTCAAAATGTTCTTTCCAGCCGAACAGGCTGGTGCGTTCAATGAACTTAAGAAAATGGCAGTTTTCGGCCTCATTGGAGGTCTTGACCATGAACTTGTTGCCCTCCATCGAAATGTCCAAAATTGGGGTTTGCGCAAGTATTGGCTCGAAGTCAATCAATTGTTCTATCCAGATGTGGTTCGGCAGGTCGTCGAGTCGCCCCTGCATTATGCCATCCGCAGTTACCCTCCAAAAGCAGTTTTTGAAAAAGAGGTATTGGCAATTTGGCTCCGGCTGGATGAACTCCAATTTTAGCTCATAAAGCTTTTCCAATTTGTCTGGGCCGAGGTATTGTGTGCCACCTCTAAGCAGCATTCTAAGTGCCTCAACTTCATCAATTGCCTCCGTGAAGTCCGTTACAAAATTGTTGATGTAAACATGGTTTACCTCTTTAACCACCTTGCTATCCACCATTACAAAACGATAGTTGCCATTGCTCAGAGCAAGTCGCCCAAAACCTCGATTTTTAAGGAAGATGCGGATGTTTTGGTAATCAAAGTGATACCGTTTTTTCAGGTTCCCGCTTCTGTCGGTTGTCTCTTCAATCAACCAGTATTGCTCTTCTGGCAGCAGCGGGTTATTGATGCTCACCCCGCCATCAGCATCCATAGCCCATTGCTTCTTATCAAACCTGAACTTTTCCCTTTTTGAAAGTACAGTCTTGTGAAATTCGGCGAATTGCTTGACATCGTTTAACAGCCACAAATCCTTGAGCTTGAATTCAGACATGGTGGTAATATTGTGGCATTCCAAATACTCGCCCTTCCCTTGTCTGTCCATTTTTGCCATTTCAAAATCTTTAAGCAATTTGTCCTCCGAACCTTTTAAACTGTTGACCAAGAGGTCGTCCACGCCTTTGTCTTGGTTGGCGTTCTTCTTCAAACAGGCTAGGTAAATATCCAACTGGATGCCCATCTTATTGTAATGGATAAAATAGTCCCTGAACTTTTTGACGGCGGCAAAAAAGGTATTGGGCCGTTCGTCGGCGGGCTTGTCTTCCTTGTTGGAAATGTCCCGCCAGTCGGCGTCGAGCAGGAAGACTACCTGCTTGACCATGCATTTTTGGACGAATAGCTTGAATTCGTCCGACATTTTTTCGTCCAAAGAAAGGTTGTGGATGCCCATGATGCCAAGGGCCACCATGCCGTGGATACAGAGTTTATCCGCCTTTTTTTCGCCTTCGGTGACGAACAGTGTTTCAATTTCGATACTGTCCCTGAAAGCTTTCCTTGCCAATTCTGGAATCCACAAATGGCTGCCACTTTTGGGCGGCTGAAGGTATTTGACAGGATTGCCGCTTTTGTCCTTGTGCTGTTCCGGGTATTTGAAACGTATTCTTTTGAACGGAACAGGCTTATGCGTTTCGGGATGAAGGTAGGTCGAAGATTGGCCATCGAGGTCAACATAGTTCAGCAATAGGTCGTCGCCGGGAACCATTGTCCAACCCTTGCCTATCTGTGCTGATTCGTAGCGATTGATGACAGTGCCATCCTCCAATTGGCATTGTTGGCGTTCCTCCCCGATGCCCGATTGTCGGAGCTGCTGCTCACGGAAGGAAGGGGCGTCGGGTAAGTCCGTCTGACTATTTTTCATGTCTTCAACGAGGATGCCTTTTTTGTCGGCACAGTAGCGGAGGGCGTCTGGGTACGACAGTTTTTTGTAGTCAATCAAGAACTGAATGGCGCTGTTGCCACCTTTGCCGCATTTAAAGCATTTGTAGATTTGCTTGGAAGGCGTCACGATAAACTTCTTTGCCTGTCGGCAAAATGGGCAGTCGCCATTGAGCGATGCGCCCGATTTTTTCAGGTTTACAAAATCGGTGATGATGTCCTCGATTTTGGTGCAATCCTTAATTTTTTGAACGATTGATGGGTCTATCATGGCAAAATGATTTAATGATGACAAAGCGTCAACCGCCTGTCAGCAAGATTTTAGAGAGAAGGAATGGTGATTTTTATTCTGCTTTGGCTTGGCCTATATAGCTGTCCCACGAGGCCAACATCTCAGCGTGGCGCTGGCTGTTGCGAAGGCGGGCGCTAGCTGTGGCGCTTTCCCTGGAGCGGTGTTCTACTTTGTCGAGCCAGTCCTTGAACCGGGAAGGTGGATAGGATTTGTTTTCGTACCAGACACCCGCTGCGACAAGTTCTTGTGCATGATTTGCGGTATCAATTTGTCGTATTTTCTGTCGGTGGCTAGCGTTTGCTGGTTTCCTTTTTGTCGTTTGTTTCTCAGAAGGAGCTTGCCTAGCTTTGTCGTAAACCTCGATGAACAACAAGAAAAAAAGTGTCAGCCCTTCTCCAAATCCTCCAAAGCGGGAAAGCCAAGTTCCCCATTCCTTGGTCTTACTGGTGGACTGGGAGAGTAGCATTGTATTTTGCCTTTGCGCCCTTGCCAAGGCAGAATCCCGTTGGATTTCAATGCGGTTCGATTGTTCCTGAATCTGGGAAAGCAATACAGTAGCTTGATCGGTAGGCTTGCCCTTTCGTTTAATGCTTAGGGCATTTTCTTTTTCCACAGCCAGTGTTGCTTGACGGGCATCGTAATAGGCATCAGTTGCATCCAGGATTTCCAAAGCTGGCTTCACTGTCCGGCTTGTAAAGAAAACAGCGATTTGCGGAGCACCATTAATATTAAGGTAGATGCTGCCAAAATAGACAGCTATACATAAAGGAATAACAATGAGGAAAGCCATCCAATAAGTCCAGCCTTCTTTCAGCCACCCCTGCACTAGGAATCGAAAAGCAAAAGCTCCAAAATAAAACTTAGCTCCTTCCAGCAAAAGAACAAGCAACGTTGTCACGGTAATAACCACAGGTAGATTTCCGAACATTTCTACAAAACCTGTGTAGAAAAAGGCGGATTCCAAAGCAGCTGACCAGATGAGCAAAGCAATGACTGCTAGGGTCGCAAACCTTTTCAGTGGGGAAAGACGGGATTCTACTGTCATACTGCCCGAATTATGCGCTATGGTAGTGCGGGTGAGCATATCAGGCTCTCTTATTGTTTTGATTCGCAGAGGCGGTATTCACCTTGAACGCATCCTGCCGGTTGGCGTCCATCAAGTTCATGATGCTTTCTTTGTCGTAGAAAACTTTATTGTTAAATTTGGTAAAAGCGAGAAGGCCCTTGCAACGCATTTTCCAAAGCGTGGAGGCTTTTTTCCCGGTTATATCTTGGGCTTGCTTCTCGGTAATCCACTTTCCCAAGTCATCGCCACTAGGCTTTGGGCCCAGGGGTGAAAGATTTTGGAGGATGAGGTCCAATTTTTCGTTCAACTTGTTGTATTCCGTTTCCGAAATTAACTTGAAAACTGTATCCATGTTTCTTTGAATTTTAGGTGATTCAATTTGAATTACGGCACAAATCTGAGGCAGCTTTCGAGTAGGCTTCCCCTAAATATCAAAAAAGTTTTTCTGCCGATTTTAGGGGTGTCATTTGTAGAAGTCTCCCCCCTTCCGCTTTGATGGGTATTTCTCAAAACCTAGCCTATTTGCCATTCTCAACCAATTCAGCGTGTACTCAGCCAAATACTCACGCCAAGTCTTTTTTGATTTCTTCAGATTGGGCTTGGCGAGAAATTCGTCTTCATTCAACAACAAGCTTTGTTTTCCGGCGATTTTAATACTGGATAGCACCAATCCGGTTAATAAACGGAGTTGGTAATCGTTCTTTGCGTAGAAAGTTGACAATTCAGGGAACCAAAATTCCATATATTGGTATATGTCTCCAGCGAGTAGGTATTTCTCCCATGCCTGTATCTGTTTTGGTGTGTATATTGCAGTATCTTGAAAAACAACATTACTACCGTACCTAAAACTAAATGGACTGAAAATTATTCTTTTAATATCGGTATCAATCAATCTTGACTGGCGAGAATAATTCCATGCTGCTTCCCAGAATTTATCTGTTTGGAAAAATTTTATCCCCCTTGTCATTATTAAGTGCACTACAAATTTTATCAAATCATTCTGCCGGTTTTCTGATAAAAAATTAGAAATAGTTGAAGATTTACTAATGAATTCAGCCACATCTTCTCTTAATTGTAGTTCCTCCTTAGTTTCTTTATGTACGTAATCAATGTTACCTCCAATCATTTCATTGAATTCTTTCAGCTTTTCTTCATCCATGAATTCATCTGTTCCATCAAGATTCAAATCCACTGGTTCTTCAATATTTTTTTTATTTTTTTCCCTTGGAATACTTGCCTTATCAGAAGACATAACCTGGTAGCTGACAGGTGAAATCGATACTGAGGGAATTGGAGTTTCACCATCAATACTTGGAATATAAATCATACTCATAAAATCTCTAATGAAATCAGCGTATTCTCTTATATGATTCTCGAAGATTGAAGGCTCATCATAGAAATTGCGAATCATGTT
>JADLHE010000336.1 GCA_020848965.1 Saprospiraceae bacterium | reverse complement strand
TTCATTGTCCATCGCCGAAATACTGCTCTTGGCTGCCCGGCTTGAACTGAACGAAATCGTGGAGGACAGGCTGGACTACCTCGCTGCCACCGAAGCAGGCAAACCCGACCATAAATGGGGCGAGCAATACGAATTTGTGCAGCAATTGAACCAACTAAGGCCGAGGGTGGGCGAGCTTTCGGGGTCTGAAATCCTGACTTTGCTGTTGGAGGAACTTGACCTCCGAAGAATCATTGTGGCGTGGGGCAATGTGGAGCAGCGCCTCTCGAATGTGGACATGCTCATGCACTATGCCTTGCATTATGAGCAAGCCTGCAATCGCCTGAACAGTGCGGCTTCGCTGGGTGGGTTCCTGCTTTGGGCCAATGATTTGGCACAAAACGAAAACGACTTACAAGGCTCTGGCGAAAACCCCTTGGCGGTGAACGTACTCACCTACCACAAAAGCAAAGGCTTGGAGTACCCGGTGGTCATCTGTGCCAGCTTGGAGCAGTCCTTGAAGGAAGATGTCTGGGGAATAAGCCTAGTGCCTGAAGCAGAGACCTTTGATTTGGACAATCTGCTGGGCAACCGATGGCTTCGGCTTTGGGTGAACCCGTACGCCGACCAGTTCAAGGGAACCATCTTGGAAAGCAGGGTGGACGAATCAGTTGAAAAAGCGGAAAAGCGGTCATCTGCTTTGGCCGAAGAAATCCGGTTGTTGTATGTGGGCTTGACCCGAGCACGGGACTATTTGGTGTTTCCGACCCGTGAAAAGGCACCGATTTGGCTCAATCGGGTCTGCAACAACGGCCAAGAAGAGCAGCCCGCATTGGACATAAACTCGGAGGAAAGCCTGTGGACTTGGCATGAAAAAGACCTTTTGATGGATAAGTCCATCGGCTATTTCGGCAGCGATTTTGCGCACACGGTTATTCAGGAAAACGAAGGAATGCAACTGGCCCCAAGGGAGGGTAGGGTGGAAAGCCACCCGGTTTACAAGTTTGATGCGGATATACAGAGTGGCGGGCCAAACCCCAATTTGGGAGCACCCATTCAATGTTACAGCCCTTTCAACTTACCGGAATTGCCGGAGCGGCAGTTGGTTGCCACGGCCTTCCGGGATTATTTGATGGCGGTCGCCAATAAGGCCCTGTCAATTGAGAATGAACCAATTGCAAAGGTTTTGATTGAAAACTATCAGGTCTCGGATTTTGTGGAAGCTGCTGTTTTCCTAGAAAAAGGCGAGCTACTCCTGCAATGGATGGCGGAACAGTTTGGCGCAGGCCAGGTAAAATGCAAATTCCCGGTTCGGAGCAAAATTGGTGGGCAAGTTTATGAGAACAGCTTGGACATGGTCGTTGAGTCGGCCACTGGACATTATTTGTTGCATTTGGTCAGGTTTATCGGCGACTCAAAACAACGGCAACGGAAGCTAAAAAGCATGGCCGCAGATATAAGAAGCTCAAAAATGGTGTATGAAAAGGCAATGGGTTTGCGTGGTGTGAAGGTTTGGGTTTTGTTTCTGCTATATGGTGAAGCAATGGAACTAAGCGCATAAAACAAGAAGGGCGACACATTTGTATCGCCCTTTCAGTGGAAAATTTTGTTAGTGATATGAATGAATTTAGTGATTAATTACTTGGAACGATGGTTTTCTCGGAGGCGAAGACTGCTTTAAATGTTTCTTCCCTTGAATCTGTGCGGATGTCGGCTTTTTGGCTGGCAAGCACAGCTTTATTCACTTCGCCACTTGCTTCGATATTGCCACCATAGTTGTAAACCAGCATGTCGCCATTGCGGTTGAAATCAATTACACCAAGGTCGTTGCCGGGGTTGCTACCATAGGTATTTGGTGCAGCAAATGGGTCATTTTCGTTGTCGAAAAGGCTGATTTCAGCATTTGCATCTTCTGGAATGAAGGTGAAAAGCAAAGTTTCTTGTCCAGCAACGTATTTAATGCGAGGCTCATCAACCACAAAACCGAAAGAAATATAGGCAAAATCGGGTGATTCCATTGGAGCATCTACCCTTGCATTTTCAATCCAACTGCCGCTCTCGTTTTCCAAACCAGTATAAGTGAAACCTACAGGTGCAACAATGGTCACTTGGCCAGAACCCGTGCTAGAGCGCTTGGATGGCATGATTGCATCGCCAGGCACCGCAAAAACACCCCAAGTCATATTGTCATCCATGAGCCTCAATGCAAAGTTCATGTTTCCAGTTGCGTTTTCCTGAGCTGAAACTTGGAAGCTCACGAGGAGGATAAGGCTGGCAATGATGATTTTAAAAGTGTTCATATTGATGAAGTTTTTGTGTGAGACCAGTTTTTTTGCGTTCGATAAAACAAATATGGTCTTTGGAAGCAGCCGTTTTTTTGCTATTTTTTAGAAAATGTGACATCTAAACTACGGATTTTTGAGGATAATTTTAATGTGAATGCTGGAAATCTATTGCAATTATTAGATTTTTCTTTTTTGGAACAATTAAAAACTGTGACAGAAAATTCAATTGAATTGACCTGATTTTTTTTCTGTTTCACACAATTTTCTTGAAATTTTGACCGTAGCCAAGCCTTTCTATCTTTGCGGCAGTACAAAAACCTTCAAAACATGATTCAAAGAATTCAAACCATTTATCTATTTCTAGCTGGAGCATGTGGGTTCGGCGTGCTGGCCCTTCCGTTTGCGGCCACGCCGACGACTGTTCAAAGCTCAGCGCTGTTCGCTGACGCCACCTTTTCTATCGGTGATAATATCGGGTTGCTGGTGCTGTTTGCCGTTGCAGGTGCTTTGGCGATAGCCAGTATTTTTCTCTACAATAACCGTGCGGTGCAAGTGAAAATCAGTTGGGTCGCATTGGTGGCAAATATATTGGGTGCCTTGTTCGCTGGCTTTTTGCTTTGGCAAGACCAGCCGCAGCTCGCCGGACAAGCCATTGCGCCGGGCATCAGTGCGTTCATGCCCTTGGCGTTTGTTGTGTTTGCAGCATTGGCCATTAAAGGCGTAAAGAAGGATGAAGCAATCGTGAAGTCTGCGGATAGGCTTCGATAATGCGGCGGAAGTTCATGAAATGAAAAAAGGTCGTTGCTTGAGCAAGCAGCGACCTTTTTTCATTCAGCTAAAATTGTGCGGAGAGACAGGGATTCGAACCCTGGATACCCTTTTGGAGTATACACACTTTCCAGGCGTGCGCCTTCGACCACTCGGCCATCTCTCCTGTTGAGTTGATATGTCAACGCCCTTTCTTAAAAGGCGGCGCAAAAGTCGGTAAAAGAATTCACAATTCAAAGAAAAATCAGCTTTCGATTTGCTTTTGAACCGGGCTTTCGCATCTGAAATCCATTGTAAAGCCCAAGGGTTAAGTGCTTGAGTCAGCCGTTTTTGTCAAACCAATTTGGATGGATGGCCGAAAATCTTTCTTGCATTCAAGCTAGTTATTTTTGCAACCTCTTGAATATCAATGCTTTTGACTTCGGCGATTTTTTCTGCTACCAAACGGACATAGGCAGATTCATTCCTTTTTCCACGGTAAGGAATGGGAGCCAAGTAAGGTGCATCCGTTTCCAGCACCAACCAGTCTAGCGGCAGTTCGGCAACCACTTTGTCCAAGCCACTATTCTTGAAAGTAACCACCCCGCCAATGCCCAAATGGAAGCCAAGTGACCAGGCTTTTTCCGCTTGGGCGACCGAACCTGTGAAGCAGTGAAGGATGCCATTGAGTCGCTCGTCTTTTTCACTTTCCAAAATATCCAAAATCAGTTCGGTGGATTCCCTTGAATGGATGATGATGGGCAAACCGAGCTTTTTCGCCCAAGTGATTTGCCGTTTGAAAGCTTCGATTTGGATGTCGAGCGTGCTTTTGTCCCAATAAAGGTCAATCCCGATTTCGCCGATGGCGCAAAATGACCGTTTCGAGAGCCAAGTTTCGACCAAAGCAAGCTCTTCCTCAAAATTTTCTTTTACGGAACAAGGGTGAAGCCCCATCATGGCATGAACGCTGTC
>JADLHE010000335.1 GCA_020848965.1 Saprospiraceae bacterium | reverse complement strand
GCCCGGCTCAGTTTCAGCGTCCAGAAAATGGTCAGTACAAAAACCACGTCGGCGGCGATGAGCGCCAAAGATACCCACGGATTTATCAGCAAACCAACCACAGCCAATGCTACCGCCGTTGCCAGCATGATGAACATCGGCGGGGCGATGGTCACTAGACCAAACAGCCATTGGTTCCAACTAAAATTGAGGATGCCACGGCGCAGGATGCCCAGTGAATTCGGGATGTTTTGGAAATAGCTGAACAACCAACGGCTGCGCTGTGTCTCCACGGCGTCGGCACTGGTCACTTTTTCATCGTAGCAAATGGCATCCCAAGCATAGGCGATTTTTGTGTTTTTGCGGAGCAAAAAATTTTGGAGAATCTTGTCCTCTTGGAGCATTTTCTTCCAAAGGTGCTTGCCTTGTTCGATTTCAGGGCTGGCCAAGTAAGCCTTGTAAAGTTCTGCTTCCACAGCCATTCCGCTGCCGCTTATCACTGCCGACGAGCCGATGCGGTAGGGCGCCACCCGGTCAATGAAGTTTTTGTAAAACTCGCCCAGTGCATCGGCGCAGGCCATCAGCGTATCGAGGTTTTTGGCGGTGCGCTGCCCCTGAATGGCCGTGAAGCCAGCATTGGCATAGCGGTTCATCTCCGAGAGGAAATCGGGGTGCGCCAAGTTGTCGGCGTCGAACACCGTAATATAATCGTGCGGCCTCACGAAGTTTTCGATGCCGTGGATGATGCTTTTAGCCTTGAGGTTGAGGGCTTCTTCGGGCCTAAGGACTGTCAGTCGTTCGTCAACAATGTCCCAGTTGCGAAGGTCGCAACCATCGGCCACGAGGTAGATATGGTGGTTGGTGTGGCGCTGCTTCAGCAGCGATTTGACGAGGCCCTTGGCGATGTCGGCGTTCTTGTAGGCGGTGATGATGTTCCCAAAATCGAAATTTCGGGGCTGGGCAGGCTCCTTGAGCTTTTCGGTGGTGAACAGTGAAAAAAACGTGTTCAGCGTTGGCAACACCAAAAAGAAAATCAGGACGGCAGATACAATGACGTAAGTTAGGTTAATGAATTCCATTGTGCTGTTCAGTGTTTTGGCAAAAATAAGAATGTCACTCCATTGAGGAGTATCCGGGAATTGTCAGGCCCGGTTGTGTTTACGTGAGAATTGTCAGAAAAAAAGTTCGGGGGGTAGAGTCTGGTCGTATCTTGACTTGCACGGGAAGGGGGCCGGCAAGGTTGCATTAAAAAAGTTCGGGGGGTAGAGACTGGCTTATTTTGTGGTGTTTTGGGCGTTTTGATTTACATTCGTGAAACTTCGATTTCAGATTTCAGATTTGCGACGTAAGATTTTAGATTTCAAGAAAAAAAGTTCGGGGGTAGAGACTGGTTTAAAATTTAGGTTTTCTGAGGCCAGTTCATCCATCAAGTTGCCTTGAGAGAAAAAGTAAGGGGGGTAGAGACTGGCTTATTTTTTTGCTCGGTGAAGTTCCACCGGATTGCTTTCAAGAATGCTTTGAGGTTCACCCAATCGCCCTTCAGGGCAAACATCAGCGAGTTTTTGGGAACCGTGAAAAGGAACAAGAATACGCAGAATGCCATCCATTGCGCCTTTGTCCGGTTGCGCCGCATGAAAAAAAGGCGGTTTCGGTTGATGTAGTAGGTTTTCAAAGCGCTGATTTTGCCCACTGAATAGCTTTCCTTGTGGTAAATCTTTGCATTGGGTTCCACCCACACATCGTAGCCTGCCCGGCGGATTTGCTCGCACCAATCCAACTCCTCATAATACAGGAAGAAGTCCTCCGACATCATTCCTGCCTTGTTCAGCACCTCACGGGGCACCATCATGGCAGCACCGTGGGCATAGGCAGTTGGTTGTGCGGTTTGATACTGTCCTTTGTCCAACTCCCGCTCGCCGAGAGTGCTGTTCCGGGCAGTGAGCGGATGAACGTGCGTGGTACCGAGGTACTGAATCACGTCCGGCTCACTACCCGGTCTAGCGTTATGGTAACAAATTTTCGGACTTGCGATGCCGATTCCGGAATTTGTGCTGAAAAGCCTAAGGAGTGTTCCAATAGCGCCTTCGGTCAATTCAGCGTCGTTGTTGAGGAAGAACAAGAAGTCGCCCTTGCTTGCTCGGATGCCAAGGTTGTTGCCACCTGCAAAGCCAAGGTTCTTTTCGCTTCTGACGTATATTATTTCCGGAAAATGGTTTTTCAGGTATTCGCCCGGGTCGTTGGCCGAGGCATTGTCCACCACCACGACTTCCACGTTTTTGCCTCCGAACTTGCGCACGGATTCAAGCAATTCGCAGGTTACTTCCAACGAATTGTAGTTGACGGTAATAATGGAAACCATTTATGTTTAGACGTTTTCTTCTTGAATAAGCGCAAACGGGGTCTTTGCGATGATTTTCATGTCGTACCAGAAAGAATGGCGGTCGGCATAGGCCACGTCCAAGCCAATTCGTTCCTCGGTTGACATATCGTTTTTGCCACGCTTGGTCACTTGCCATAGGCCCGTAAGACCAGCAGGTGCGAGGAACCGCTTTGCCCAGAGGTCACGGGTCAATTGTTCAGCCTCGTACAGTGGAAGCGGGCGATTGCCAACGACGGACATGTCGCCTTTCAGCACATTGAAAAGCTGAGGAAGCTCATCTATGCTGGTCTTGCGAATCAAGCGCCCAATTTTCGTAACCCTAGGGTCATTATTGATTTTGGTGAACAGTGGCCCGTTCCCGTTGGCTGTATATTGGTTCAAATGCGCCAAGTCTTTCAAACGCTGGTCGGCGTTTTGGTACATGGAACGGAACTTCAGGAAGTCGAAAACCTGGTAGCCAGTGCCCACCCGTTTCGAGCGGTATATGATTGGCCCCCTGGATTCCAATTTGATGGCCAAGGCCACCAAAAGCAGGATAGGGCTTATCAAAGCGATTATGAAGGATGCGAAAAGGATGTCGAAGACCCGCTTTGCTGGAGAAATCCGAACGCCAAATTGCTCAACTTCCTCTTCCGCAATGATTTCAAATTCTTGTTTGAAGCTGGACAAAAACTCCACACGTTCCTTTAGCACTTGCCAATGCACCGGAACATCGTAGTAGTCATCAAACCCAAGTTCCATTGCTTCAAGTTTGTGATTGAGGCCATCACGATTCATGGCTATCAATGGCAGGTATTTAAGCTGTGGGTGCGTCTTTACGTTTTGTAGCAGCAGGAAATTTTCTTCAACCAGTGACTCGAATTCGCAAATGATTGCCTTGGGCAAGTCATCGTT
>JADLHE010000334.1 GCA_020848965.1 Saprospiraceae bacterium | reverse complement strand
GTATCGCTTGTCCAAGCAATTTTTCCAGCAATAGGAAGTGAATTGTCGCTTGAGCAATCAACCCCATTAAACCACTGGCAATCGCTGTCGAAGCAATCCACATAGCCGTCTTCGTCGTCGTCGAGGGCGTTGGTGCAGTCTTCGGGGCAGGGCTCGTCAACCCCATCGCAGAGCGAAAGCTTGTTGATGCTAGTCGTCAAAGGAACTTCGAGGAGGGAACCGCCAGTAATTTGCAATATCTGTTGGGACGGAGTGGCAACTATATCTGATACGGTGAAAGTAAAATCAACGCAAGGCTCCACTACTTCTTTGTGGGTGATACAACTCAGTTTCACACCATCGGATTCACTCATCTCGACCACTGGGTCTTCCTCCGGCTTGTAGTACAACCTCAACATGCCGTATGGTTTTCCCAGTACGCTTCGAACTGCCCTGAGTTCTGCTGGAGTTCCGTCCACGTGATAGGTTTCCCTCGCAAATAATAGCTCGCCTTCATCTGAAAAAGACAACCAGACAGGCCTGTAAGCCGTTGAGGTATGGCTGCCAGCCCAATACCCTCCATCGGGCTTTACAAAAAGCCAAGTAAAGGCGACGTCTTCTTCGAGGTCCACCATTTTGGCCCATTGGATATTGCCGTTTGCATCCCCTTTGACGAGCAGAAGACTGTTGTTCGGCGCCATTGAAATCCTCCCAAGGGCTACAAATCCGTTATCTGGCGTGGCCTTGATGTACATAAATTCAACATGTTGGTCAGGATTGGCAGAGAATTTTTTAATAAAAATGGGGTTGCCCTGGTTGTCCATTTTCAGGATAACCCCACCATCGGTGCTGATCCAACTGCTACCCGATATCCAAATCGCCGCATTGTCATAGGAGGCACATGCGTCCTGCATGTGTAGCCCGTCCAAGGTTTCATAAGATTTGTTCCAAAGCACGCTGCCATCTTCAGCAAATAATACGACTTGGAAGGGGTCGAAAAGACTTTCGGAAAAAATAAATGCTTTATTGCCCATAGGGCGGTAATACAGATTCGGCGGTACTGAATAATTGATTTGATTGACCCAATCCACATTGCCTTCCGGGGAAAGCTTGACAAATGTGGGGTCTTCAAGATAGCCCCCAAAAAAGTAGCCCAGTATGCCGCCGTCATCTGTGACCATGTATCGGCCGAAGTTGTGATTATAGTTTTTTGCCCAAATCAGGTTGCCCACTAGGTCAGTTTTTATAACAGTGGATTTATAGACGCCATAATAATCCCGGTATATTGTCCCATTCGGGTGCAAATCATCGAAATAAATTGGCTTATATCCCTGCACGTTCATTTCCAAATAAACGCCGTCTTGATATAATGGGCAGCCTGTCGGATCTGTGACATTAATGCCAATGGAATGTACATCCATACAGGTACTGTTGCCAGTTTGCAATAATACCGTGTAAAAACCAGGGACACTGAAAGTGTAGGACATGTCCGTGTCGGCACCAACTGCAACCCCATTGATATACCATTGTTGTTGAGTGGCAACACCAGCGGTAGTATTGGTGCAGTTAAGGATTTCGCCGACCTCAAGGGCTTCCGAGCTGACAGTGAACCCAGCTTGTATGCTGCAGCTTACATTAATTACCATCTTCATTACCGCTGCGCAATTTGGGTCGCTGTTGTAAACACGCAACTTGATTTCAAAAAAACCTGCGTCCTGAAATGTATAGGATGGGTTGGCAAGATTGGAGAATACGCTGCCGTTAACGCTCCATTCATAAGCATTGGCACCCGTGCTCAGGTTGGTAAAAACGACCGTTTCCCCTGTAGAAACCGCCGTAGTAGAAGCTGAAAATGCAGCTGTAATGGGAATAGTACAAGGATCTATGCACCCCATTGATTCCAGCAAACTGCCCCGTATTTCCTCCATTGTTGCTCGCATCCGCTCGCCCTGGCCTTCCGTGAAATTGCGGTAGCACTGAAAAGGCGAGTAGTCCATGAAATTTTCCGTCGCATCATTCACATCTGTGCCGAACGGGTTGTTGGCAGTGGCATCGGCTGCGTCGGTGCTGCACGAGTTATTAACGCAGCCAGTATGCGTTGCCTGATCGGGTGGTGTGTCGCAAATATGATCGCCATTGGTTTGGCAGTCATCATTGGGGCAGCCGCCCTGAAAGGTGTGGTAGAGGTTTAGGTAATGCCCGATTTCATGGATCAAAACAGCGTCCTTTGCAGCAGATTGACCGAAATATTGTGCTTCGCAAACAAGCCCGTCATACGGTGCCCCATGCGCCGAAGCCAAGTAGGCGTACCCTGCAACACCAGGCCCTGACGACAGGCTGCTTATGCCTGCCACCACCCAAATATTGACATATTGCGTCGGGTCCCAACTGTTTAGGTCCTTCAATGCTAGGTCATCAAATTCTATCACCATGTTGGTCAGTTGGGATACGGTGCGGGTTATTCCAGTTGTGGCATTTCCGTCAGGGTCACGGCGGGCGAGGCAGAACTGGATTTGCGTAGTCGTCCCATCGCCTTGCTGCGCATAATATCCCTCATGCGCAAATGCCTGGTTTAAATGTTCGATGGCGGTGATTACTTGTGCATCCGGGATATTCTCCGACCCATTATTATGAATGATATGCACCACTACGGGCAGTACATAAGGCAGTGCAGCGGATTTTTCAGCACTGGCGGTCACTTTTTTTGCCAATATGATTTCCTCCAATTGCTGTTGTTTCAAAAGGAGGTCTGGCCGAGACTGCATCATATCGTCCGATGCGCAGTCGAAGTTTTTTACGGTGACGATACTTTGCTGCTGCGCAAAGAGCAATGCAGGCAGTAGCAAAAGCAGTAGAGAAGGAATTCGGTGTTTTTTCATCTTGCGTACAGTTTAAACAGCCCTCAGGCTGAGCATGCAAGATAATGATGTATTTTTTAGATTTTCTATAGCGAAAAATTAAAGCATGTTTTGCTTAAAATAGTCAGAACCTAGTGATTGTTGGGGATTATTAAACTAGTTGCCCAATGGCTAGATTCACCTCTTGAAAAACAGCTTTCACAAAAGGCGTGTACCGTGTCGAAGATCTCATGTTCCACTCAATGCACCACCAGCTTCCCCGAATAGCTTCGTTTCCCATCCATCTCAACTTCGTAGAAGAAGACGCCTGGGTGCAGCCAATTTCGGTAGAGGATGAACCACCTGCCTTTGAAGTCCCGCTCCAATACTGTTCTTCCAAGGGCGTCGAACAGGCGAATGGTGGCTTGGCTTGTGCTTGCTTCGGTCAGCTCGAAAACCACGTCGCTGGCAGCGGGATTGGGGTACACGAGCAATCGGCCAAGGTTTTCTGGGAGGGTGATGATATCGGAGATTTCGATGAAGTTGGTGTCCACCAAATGGGTGGTGGTATTGGTGATGACGGGGGCATTGAAGTCGAAGTAGATGGCCGCCGAGTTGTGGATAACCGTGCCCCAAGGTAGGTTGGGCCGCTGCGCAATGCGGAACTTGACAAAGCCGTGGGAGAGCGGTTCGTTCACGTTCGAGTCGGGCAGCAGGATGTCCGGGAAGGTGAACTTGGCGATGCCACTGCCTGTCAGCTCGAACTCGTAGGGGTGGCTCGAAACGCTGGGGCGGATGGTGGTCGGGTCAAGAGAAGGAGAGAGCGTGTCTATCAATACGACCTGAAAAGCGGTGTCTGTTCCGGTGTTTTGGAAGCGGAGCAGGTATTCGAGGTCTGTGTTTCGGCCAATGCGGTGGTCTTCCATATAGCCGATGGGGAAGGCTTCTTTGAGGTTGGGGTCGTAGGAGAGCGAGTTTTCCCTGCAATCCACATCAATCCAAGGGTCGGCGTCGTCCATGGGGAACATATTGACGAAGCCCGTGCTGATATTGGCCACATTGCCCAAGCCGCAGGCCTCCACCACGGCGGCTGGGTGCGAGAAGCCGGGGTGTCCGGGGCTTTGCTCGGTTTGTAGCCGGAAGGTGCCGCCCGTGGCCGGGAAATCGAGCAATTGCTCATTGCCGGAAGGCAACTGGAACGGCTCGGAGAGCATCACCATATGGTCTTCGATGACGATGAGTTGGCTGGGCTGCTGCATATCGCCCGTGCCCGTGTTCTGGAGCCGGAAGCGGATGGTTTCGTTGTCCACGCATTCGGCAGTGACCTCCACGTTGGAGCCGTCCCAAGCAGCGGCAATCGGGCCGCACCATTCGTCGGGGTAGGCATGGGCCTCGGTGCAGTGAGTGAGGCCGAGGGGCGTATTGCAGTCGAGGATGGTCCAGATGTAGAAAAAGGTGCATTCGCCGGGCAATAGGTCGCCCAATTGGAAGCTGAGCAATTGCCCGTTTTGCGAAGCAGGAATCGTGGAGGATTCATAGCTCATCCAATCGTCGAGCAGCACTTCCACATAGGCCCCGGTGGCGGTGGCATAGCCGTTGTTGCAGACGGAGACGTAGTAATTGCTAATAAAACAGGGTCGAAGCGCCGTCGAGTTTATATTCACTTCGAGCAAGGGGCAAGCCTCGATGCTGTCCGCAAAATCCACGACTTGGTGGTCGTTGGGGCCAAGGATGGCGATGGGCAGGTAGTTGTCGCAAAACTCGGAGTAGGGGATGGGGGCATGCGCTGAGAGCACGTAATCGCCATCAGGCAGTTCTATTTCGTAGTGGCCATTGGGGTCGGTGCTTCCATAAAACGAGTTGGTCGCATTTTCCGCCTTGACGATATAGGGGCGGTTCACGTTGAAGTCTTGGCCGTTGAACGCACAGTCCTTGTTCTGGTCAAAATAGATTTGGCCGGAAATGGAATTGGGGTAGAGGTTGCCTTCGGCGTCCAGTTTGACGAGGTAGGGGTAGTAAGGGGAAACATCGCCTTGGAAAAAGCCTGCGGCGATGCAGCCGCCGTCGCTCGTGCCGTCAATGCCGAAGAGCCATCGGGTTTGGAAAACGGCATTGGGGAAGGTTTTCGACCATTGGTATTGCCCGGACGGGTTTAGCTTGGAGATAGCCGTTGAGTTGTTTCCAACAAAAGTGAAAAAGCAGCCGCCATCCACCTCTGAGCCGCTTACCCGGTTATAGTAAGTTCCGTAGTAGCCATGCTGCGTGGAGCCAAGTGTGTTTATTGGGACTGAGGAGGTCCACATAGCTGCGCCATTTTCGTCCAATTTCAGGACGCCCATATGGGTATTCGTGTTGGGGATGTACCTGCCGGAGAAAAAGAAGCCGCTGCCCGGCACATAATCTGCGGCGGTTATGAAGATGTTGCTAGCCACGGTTTGGCTCCATTCCAAGGCTCCCGATGCATCCCGCTTTTCCACGTAGGCGTTGTCAACATCGCCTTTGTATCCGGCCATTACAAAGCCGCCGTCGGGGGTCTTCGCTATTCGAAATAAACTACTGGCGCCATTTGGGGAATTATCCACCTCTTCAGAAAGGAGTTGCCCGTTAGCGTC
>JADLHE010000333.1 GCA_020848965.1 Saprospiraceae bacterium | reverse complement strand
TTAAAAACTCTAACAGGGCTGTTTAACTAGCGCAATGCAGAGCGACTTGACATTTCCAATTCTGACTTCTCCCCGAAAGTTCTTCATGAAAATTACCCGAATAGCTACCGTTACCTTCCTCGCCCTGCTCCTTGCCTGGCTCTTCTCCTTCTGTAAAAAAACGGCCTCCACCACCGCCGACAGCCCTTTCCGCAACGTGCGGGACAGCGTCGCCTACGTGGGCATGGCCACCTGCGCCAGTTGCCACGCCAACGTTCATGAGACCTTTCAGCACACGGGCATGGGGCGCTCCTTCGACCTTGCCACGCTGCAAAAGACCGCCGCCAAGTTCGGCCCGCAGGCCGTGGTGTATGATTCGCTCCGCAATTTTTACTACCATCCTTTCTTCAAGGATTCGGTGATGTACGTCCTCGAATACCGCCTCAAAAACGGCGATACCATCCACAAAAGGCTGGAGAAAATCAGCTACATCGTCGGCTCCGGACAACACACCAACTCGCATATCATCAACGAAAACGGCTACATCTACCAAGCGCCTATCACTTGGTACACGCAGACTGGCCGCTGGGACCTAGCGCCCGGTTTCAAGGAAAACAACAGCCGCTTCGGGCGCTGGCTCACCGACGAGTGCATCACCTGCCACAATCACTTGCCAGAGCAAGTGCCCGGCTCCCTCAACCGTTTCTCCCGAATGCCCACCGGCATCGAATGCGAGCGCTGCCACGGCCCCGGCAAGCTGCACGTCGAGGAGAAACTGGCGGGCATCGTCGTGGACACTGCCAAGCAGGCCGACTACTCCATTGTGAACCCCCGCCGCCTACCCCGTGACCTCCAGATGGACCTCTGCCAACGCTGCCACCTGCAAGGCGTGGCCGTGCTGAACGAGGGTAAGACCTTCTACGATTTCAAGCCGGGGATGGCCCTGAGCGAAGTGCTGAACGTCTATTTGCCCCGCTACACCGATTCGCACGAGCGCTTCATCATGGCTTCGCAGGCTGACAGGCTGCGCATGAGCGAGTGTTTCAAACAATCGGCGGAACTGAGCTGCATCACCTGCCACCAACCGCACCGCAGCGTGGAAATCACCCCGGCCAGCCAGTACAACAATGCTTGTTTGAAATGCCATAAAACGGAAACCTGTAAGGAAGAGCCAACCGCAAGGGCTTCTAAATCAGACAATTGCGTAGCATGCCACATGCCCAAGTCCGGCAGCGTGGACATCCCGCACGTGCGCATCACTGACCACCGTATTGGCTTGCCTACGGCAAAAACGGCGTCAGTTGCTCCACAAAAAAAGGCGTTCCTCGGCATCCAGAACCTGACCCAGGCCACGCCTTCGCCGCTGGAAATGGCACGGGGCTACATCACCATGCACGACAAGTACGTACAAACGCCCGTTATGCTGGATAGTGCGGCGTTTTACCTTGCAAAATCGAAGGAGAAACCTGAGCGGCTCTTACCGACGAAAATACATTTGCTTTTCTTGAAGCAAGACTGGAAAGGGATTTTGGCTGCTGCGCAACAGTTGGATACCGCCCCCAAAGATGGCTGGACGCCCTACCGCATCGGTGAAGCTCACTTCAATTTGGGAGACTATCCGAACGCCTTGGCAAAATTCGATTTGGCCTTGCAGACCTATCCGCAACACCTTGATTTTCAGGAGAAAAAAGCGTCGGCGCTTATTGCCCTTAAACGCATTGCGGAAGCAAAAAAACTGCTGGAGGCTTTGCTGCGGGAGAACCCCAAGCGGCCTGTCGCCCTGCTGAACCTCGGCTTCGCCCATGCCCTCACGAACAACTTCCCTGAAGCCCTCCGGCGCTACGACCAGTCCCTCGCCCTCGACCCCGACTACGAGCAGGCGATGGTGAACAAGGCGGCGATTCTTATTTTTCAAGGTAAAAAAGCGGAGGCGAAGGGGCTGCTGGAAAGGGTGCTGCGGTTGAATCCGGGGAATGGGCAGGCTAGGGAGGGGTTGGGGAGGTTGTGACTATTGCCGCTTTTGAAAATAATCCAGTTTGCTTTCGTCTTCAAAATTATCCAAGAAGTAACCACAGTCTCTTTGGCAATCAGTTGTTTTGTAGGTTATCACTGAACTTTTAATCTTCATATCTCCATCTGGTAAATTGTCAATTGCGTAATTTGGAACTTCTCTTTGCAACTCATGATTTTCTGAAAAGTTAATGGCTATGGTTTCTTTGGAATTATCTGTGTAAGAAATAACCTTTCCAATGTTCAAGGAAAACAAGAATTGTTTTGGGTTGTGGCATTCTATGGTTTTGTTTTCACTATTTATATGGTAAGTGCCAACATAATAAGCCATATTTCCGGCAACGTCTTCTGGCATGTCAATCATCCTAATAGTATCATTGCAGAACCAAATTCGTGAGCTGCTCGACCAATACATGGCACTTTCTCCACGCTCCCAAATAAAGCATTTACCATCCATGATTGGTTCATTGGTGCGGTTTAATGAACTTATTAATATAGATATTGCGATAATAAAATTCATTGTTAGTTCTTTTTCTAAATTAATGCTAATTTCAAATTCGCCGCACAACAGACATCACCCCATCCTTTCCAACAACGCCGTTAAAAGCCCCGCCTCCTCCGCATTAGCAGGGAACACGTTGATTTTCAACCTCACCCCACCGCATAATCCGTCAAGTGCCGCACCGCTTCTGGATGAAATCCTAGCACGTTATCCGTCTTCGGCACTCCCTTCTTTTCCAACTCCTTCGCCACCTGTACCTCGGTGTTATTGGTTTCCACCCAGATTTTACCATCGGGTTTCAAGTGGAAGTGCATGAGGATGTCGTTGATATGGCGGCCTTTTTGCCAGCCTTGGGTCAGCAGCTGGTAGTGGCCTTGGGCCTTGTCCACGAGCAAAATATCTTCGAGGTTGCCCCAGACGTATTCTTGGTAGCCTGTTTTATGCTTGTTGAGCAGTTCCAAGATTAATTTCTCGTATTTCTTGACCTTGCTTTTCATGGCATTATACTTAAGGAACAAAGAAACACATATTCGTTGATTCAAACAAGTTTCCGCACTACCGCACCAAGGTCAGCCCCCCCTTCAACAGCCTTTTACTCCCATCCACCATCTCCACTTCGGCGAACCAGACGAAGACGGCGGAGTCCATTTCCTGGCCACGGGAAATGCCGTCCCAGCCATGTTCGGGCAGGTTGGGCAAGAAATGATAGTTTTCAAAAACGGCGTTGCCCCAACGATCGAAGATGAGCAGGGAATATATTTTAACCACCTGCGGCCCACTGTACAAGGTGAAAGCGTCATTGATGCCGTCGCCGTTGGGCGAAAAGCCGTTCGGGGCATACACCTCGGAATCCTTTTTAACCAAAATGGACACCTCGTCGCTTGCTTGGCAGCCATGCTCGTCGGTGGCAGTGAGGCGGTAGCTGATGTCGGTTATCGGCGTTGCAACAGGTGCTTCGCAATCCGTGCAATCGAGGAAATCGGGCGGCTCCCAAAGATAGGCGGTTGGGACAAAGTTCATGGTCGGGTTCAAGCTGACGGATTCGCCAAGGCCGATGGAAAGATCCAGCCCAAGGTCGAGCAGCAAATTGGCTGGTGCAGGCACGACGACCAGTTCCGTTTCGCCCAAGCCAAGGCTGTTGGCAATGACCAATTCATAGCTTCCCGCTACCAATCCATCGAACTGGAAGGGAAGAGCCGTGATTTCAAGCATTGGCCCACCGTTTAAACTAGCCGAGTATGGCGGTTGTCCGCCCGAAATGGAAACGATGGTGATGACCCCATCTGAATCGTCGGGGCAGGTCGGCATGGTCACCGACAGCAGACTGGAGATGGTCACCAATGGGTAGCTCAAATTGATGCTAATGGTCGAGTCGCAGCCCAGCCAATTGCCGCCCACCAACATTTCGACGCCAGTCGGCAATTGCTCGCTATAAACGGTTCCGTTCACCTCCAGCACCTCGCCCGGCTGCATCATGGAATCAATGCTGAAAAACGATTCCTGCAAAAAACTCAAGCTAACGTTAAGCACCGAATCGCAACCGTTGAATGACCTTCCGGGCAAGCTGATTGTCCCCGTTGGGTTGTTTTCGTCGAAAAGCATCCCGTTCACCGAAACGCTTTCCCCGTAGCAAAGCAAGTATTCGAGCGAGCCATTGGCAGGAGGGTAAAAGCTCAATGCCACCTCGGCTATGCTATCACAGCCGAGATAACTGCCGTTCAGAAAATATACGGAACCAGCAGGATTGTTTTCGTTGAAAATAGTGCCGTTGACATTGATGCTCTCGCCAAGGCAAAGTGTTTGCGCCAACGAACTGGTCACAACAGAATTGAAGCTCAAGCTGATATGAACGACGGAATCACAGCCGTTTGCGCCAGCATTGGCGAGCGTCACCGTCCCGCTGGGGTTGGCCGTATCGAAGACCGTCCCTCCGATGCTCAAGCTGCCGCCCGTGCAGAGGGTTTGGGAGAATTGTCCGATGCTGGTGGGGTAATAGCTTAGCGCCACGTGCACTACGCTATCGCAGCCGAGGTAGCTGCCATTGGGGAAATTGACCGAGCCAATGGGGTTGCTTTCGTTGAAAAGATTGCCGCCAATGCTAAGGCTTTCGCCGGGACAAAGGGTTTGCGCCAGCGTACTCGTCACCACAGAATTGAAGCTCAAACTGACCTGCACAATGGAATCGCAGCCGTTTGCGCCAGCATTGGCAAGCGTCACTGTCCCGCTGGGGTTCGCCGCATCGAAGACCGTCCCGCCGATGCTAAAACTGCCGCCCGTGCAGAGGGTTTGGGAGAATTGTCCGATGCTGGTGGGGTAATAGCTTAGCTCCACGTGCACTACGCTATCGCAGCCGAGGTAGCTGCCATTGGGGAAATTGACCGAGCCAATGGGGTTGCTTTCGTTGAAAAGATTGC
>JADLHE010000332.1 GCA_020848965.1 Saprospiraceae bacterium | reverse complement strand
GTGCTGTGCGTGGGCGAGCCGCTGACCCTTACCACTGCTTTAATGCCGGGCAACAACGTTCAGTACCAATGGTATTTCAATGGCAACCTCATCACCACGACCACCGTGCCTACGTTGCAACTGTCGAGCGTGACCGCTGCGGCCTCCGGCAACTATTCGGTGGTGGCTGGCAATGGCAACTGTCTCTCCCCGGCTTCCAATATGGAGCTGGTGAACGTGACCACGAACGTTGGGCCAGCCCCATCGCTCAGCGTGGCGGACGATGTGCTTTGCGAAGGCGAAACATTGGAACTCAACAGCTCCATCTTCCCTAGCAGCAACGTGAACTACAACTGGTATTTCAACAACGGTACGACCAACGTACTGCTCGGCACCACGAACATCCCGACCTTCTACGTGCAAAACATGGGCACCAACAACGAAGGCGTTTACACGGTGACGGCCAGCGTGGGCAACTGCGCCACGCAGCCATCCAACGCCCAAGACGTGGACGTGACGAACGCACTCAGCGGTGCACCGACCATTTCGGCTTCTGCTGCGCAAATCTGCGAAGGCGAGACGCTGGCACTGAACAGTTCCATTTATCCGGGCACCAACGTTCAGTACCAGTGGTACTTCAACAATGGCACGACCAACACATTGCTCGGTACCACCGACCTGCCGACCTACTTCGTACAGAACATTGCCAACGGCAACGAAGGTACTTATACCGTGGTGGTTGCCTCCGGCAATTGCGCTACGCAGCCGTCGAACGCCGCCGCCGTTGATGTGACGAATGCCCTGAACGGCACTCCGACCCTGACGGCCTCTGCTACCCAGCTTTGCATGGGCGAAACCTTGATGCTGAACAGCTCTGCTTGGGCTGGCACAGGCGCTAGCTACCAATGGTACTTCACGCCAAATGGTGCGGGCAGCCCTACCCTGCTCGGCACTTCCGACGTGCCAACTTGGTTCGTGGGCGATGTGACGATGGCCAATGCGGGTGCTTATTCAGTGGTGGTTGCCTCCGGCAATTGCGCCACGCAGCCTTCCAATACCGAGATGGTAGCCATTACCACCACGAGCGGCACGGCGCTGCAACTGGGCGTTTCTGACGACCAACTCTGCGAAGGCCAGATGCTCACGCTGAACAGCTCTTCTGCACCTGCGCCAAACATGCAATACCAGTGGTATTTCGATGCTGGAAACGGCCCGACGCTGCTTGCTACCACCGACGAGCCAAGCTATTTCGTGGGCAATGCGACGAGCGCCAATGTGGGCACTTACTCGGTGCTCGCCACCAATGGCAACTGCTCTACGCCGCCTTCCAACCTAGAGCAAGTGGCGCTCACGCAGGCTCCGTTGCTAGTTACGACTAGCTCCACCGATGTCAATAGCCCAGCTTGCCGGGGCGAGTTGGTGCAGTTGAACGTGTCGCCTGTTGCTGGCGCAACCTACCAGTGGAACGGCCCACAGGGCTTCACCGCCAATGTGCCGAACCCTGTATTGCCTTCGGCAACAACGGGCCAGGCTGGCGATTACACCGCTACTTTGACCATTGACGGTTGCAGCTTCGAGGCGGCTCCGGCTGAGGTGCATGTGTTCACGGGCATTGCGGCAGCAAACGACGTGTATGACCTGAATTTCAACGAGACCCTGAGCGATGCCGATGTGGTGCTCAACGACCAGCCCGGCAATGTGCAGGCATGGGACACCCGCATCGTGGAAGCGCCGAAGAATGGCTCCGCCAAAATGGTGGACGGCAAAGTGACCTATACGCCGAACCACAACTACTTCGGCCCGGATGAACTGGTCTATGAAATCTGCAACGCCGATTGCCCAGATGACTGTACCCGTGCCACGGTTCGCTTCAATGTATTGGGGACCAGCGAAAATCAGGGCTGTTTCGTGCCGAACATCATCACGCCGAACGGCGATGGCAGGAACGACAATTTCGAGGTGCCATGCCTGAAGACGACCTACACGGACAACAACGTGCGCATCTTCAACCGTTGGGGCGATAAGGTCTTCGACAGGGACGGCTACTCCAACGATTGGGATGGCCGATACAAGGGCAACCTTCTCCCTCCGGGCACTTATTTCTACCTTATCCTTTTGGACAAGGACAACAGCAAGGAGTGCTTGCAGGGCTATTTCACCATCACCAGATAAATGGCTTCATGGTTTCATGGTCTCATTGTTTCATTGTACATGAAGCTGTGTGACCATGTAACCATGAATCAATGAATCAATGAAAAATAATATGAGAAAGCTAATCCAATCCTTGGTTTTACTCTTTCTGGCAGGGGGGGCGCTGGCGCAAAGTGATGTGCAGTACACGCATTTCACTTTCAACAAGCTGGCCTACAACCCTGGCTATACGGGAGCAAAAGGTGCATTTGACGCACTTGCGCTCTACCGCAACCAGTGGTCGGGCATAGACGGGGCGCCACGCACCATCCATGTGAACGCCCACACGCCCTTTGCGGGCAAGCGCAACGGCATGGGCATCATGCTCACTTCCGATGAAATCGGCATCGTGAACACCAACGCCGCCGAGATGAGCTACGCCTACCGCATCAAATTGGGCGAATCGAGCACCCTCAGCCTCGGCATGTCGGGCAGGTTCGAACAGTTGCGCATCAAATGGTCGGAAGCCGACGCCATAGACCCGGACGACCCGGAAATCCCGCAGGGCGATGTAACGGAGTTCCATGCCAATTTCGGTACAGGTGCTTATTTCCGTGGGAAGAACTATTATTTCGGGCTTTCGATGCCACGGCTGTTGAAGAGCGGCCTCTACCTCGACCGCAGCGGAAAACGGGACAACCCCCGCACGACCTACGTAATGGGCGGGTTCAGCACTGTGCTTACCTCCAATATTGACTTGATGCCATCCGTCTTGCTCAGCTACAACCCAGCTGCGCCTGTGGACTTGGACGTGAATGCAACCTTTCTGTTCAAGAAAATCTTCTGGGTAGGCGGCAGCTATCGCTTGGGCGATTCTTTCGATGCCTTGTCGGGCATTGAGTTTGGCAACGGTATGCGCTTGGGCGTGGCTGTTGACATCACACAATCCGAACTGAAAAAACCTACCAACGGAAGTTGGGAAATCATGATGGGCTACACCTTCAAATGCAAATCTTGTGAAGTGAGCCACTTGAGGTTCTTCTGATGAAATTGCTGGATTGTATAATTATTAAATTGTTGTTGGAGCCTACTAAAACGCTCTATTTCAGCAATTTAGCAGTTGAACAATCAAGCAATCAAGCAATTTAACAATGAAATTAACATCTAAAATAATCCTTGCAATGCTCCTGCCCGCTGCTTGGGCGGGCGCACAGCACGCCTATAGCGCTAAAATGCAGGTGCCGCCAAGTGGCAATTATGTGCTCAATAATGTGGAGGACATTAATACCCAGTACCTCGACTATTGCGCAGTACCTTACAACAATGGCATTATGTTCACCTCGGCGAGGGGTGGAAAGCGGGTCTTTGTCTGCGACCAAGACCTTGTGACCGGGCGCTATTCCGACCTCTATTTTGCGAAGGAAGACGCCGAAGGCCGCTTCTTCTCGCCGGATATGGTGCGGGGCGGCATCAATGGCAAATACCATGATGGCGCACCGACTTTCACGCCAGATGGCAAGACCATGATTTTCTCCCGAAACAGTGGTGCCGGGCCAAACACGCTCGGCGTCATTGACCTGAAGACCTATACTTCCAAATGGGAGGATGGTAAATGGGAAGACGTTCAGGCGCTGCCATTCAACAACGACAACTACTCCACCTGCCACCCTACCCTCACGGCAGATGGTAAAATCCTGTTTTTTTCATCCAACAGGCCGGGCGGGTACGGCGGCATGGACATCTATGCCGTGACGAAGGATGGCGACAAATGGGGCGTTCCCGTAAACCTCGGCCCAAACGTCAACTCGAACGGGGATGAAATCTTCCCCTTCGTAACGGCCAGCAACACCCTTTACTTTTCTTCCGATGGGAAGCAGGGCATGGGCGGCCTCGATGTGTTCTCTGTGATGATGATCGGCATGGAAGCCAGCCAATCACTGCGGCTGCCCGCTCCCATCAACTCCGCACATGACGATTTTGCCTTCACCTCCGACAAAACGGAGTTCAAGGGCTACCTCACCTCCGACCGCCCCGGCGGCAAGGGTCAGGATGACATCTACCACTGGGACTTCAACGGGGTGCGGCCCGTACTGGCCAGCGTTTGTGTGGTGGATAAAGTAACCGGTGCCCGCATTGACGATGCAGAACTGAAAATCCGGCCAGCGGAAGGCTCGACCTGGGGCTACAACGACAACCAGTACAGCCCAGAGCAGGAATATGTTGTGCTTTACACGGAGGGGTTCTCGGTGAAAGGCCCCATTTCCAAAAGCTGTGAGGTGAAAGTGCCCGTTGTGCCGGGCGAAAATTACTATATCGAAGTGAGCAAGGATGGCTACCAGCCTGTACGCCTGCTCGTCACCTCCACGGAGATGATGGCCACGGCGGAGTACCTAGTGCCCATTGAAGCACCAAGGGCGGTCACCTTCACGGGCGTTGTGCGCAACCGTGCTACCGACTCCCCGCTCGAAGGCTCGACCGTGCGCATTCTGAACAAATGCACCAACAAGGTTGAGGAGTATAGCACCAGTTCGAACGGCAGCTTCACTTTCCCGCTCGACTGCCGTTGCGAGTACGAGGTGCTGGCGCAAAAATCGGGCTTTGCAAAGCACGAAAAACTGTGGAAAACGGGCGAAATCAATTGCGACGATAAAGGAACCACTATTTCCATGTACCTCTCGCCAGAAGCGCCGGCCAAAGTGGAAAGGGCTGAACTGGAAGTGGGCACGGTCATCGAACTGGAGAACGTTTACTACGATTACAACAAGTTTTTCATCCGCAAAGACGCAGCGGTTGACCTTGACCACGTGGTGGAATTGATGAAAAAATACCCGACCCTCGAAATAGAATTGGGTTCGCACACCGATGCCCGTGGTTCCGACCAGTACAACGAGTGGCTGTCGCAGCAGCGGGCCGAAGCCGCCGTGAAGTACATTGTATCAAAGGGCATTGCGAAGCGACGACTGACGGCCCGTGGTTATGGCGAGACACAGCTAACGAACCATTGCGCCAATGGCGTGGAATGCGATGACGCTACCCACGAACAGAACCGGCGTACAGAAATAAAGATTACGCGTTTGGAGGAAAAAGGTGTTCGGTATTAAGGGCGAGTAGCTGCGAGTTAAGAGTAGCGAGTTTTGTGTGGTTCGCAGCTATAAACCCGACCCATAATCGAGTATTCAAACGTGTGGTGCCTGGCAACATTTGGTTGCTGGGCATTTTTCATATAAGTATTGCGGTTTTTTGAGGCGCAAATTTTCATTTTGAATGCCGGATTGAAGGCAGTGCCAATACAAGTCATGTATGTTGCAAACAAGGGCTTTCTTTTTCTCAAATGAGGAAAACCCAAACACCTTTATGGGTCAAGCTATAAGCCGCAAAGGCCCTCCAAAAAATTAACTCCTGCCTTGCTTTTTCAGCAACCACTCCATTAAGTCATCCTTGCGGCGACGGGCGACGGGCAGTTCGCTCCCATCTTCCATTGATATATAGCCACCGTCC
>JADLHE010000331.1 GCA_020848965.1 Saprospiraceae bacterium | reverse complement strand
TTTCAGAATCGGACGCTAAAATATGCAAGGAAGATAATATGTAAAACTTTCTCGCACTTTTTGTGAAAGAAAATCCTGAGACATGGTTTTATCTTTGCCGGAAGATGGTTGGCAGCGCCTTTTGCACAATAGTTTTTGCTCGCCGCCGTTTCTGCTGCCAAAAACCGAAAAATACGTTTTTCACCCAATATCAAACTCAATCCACAACTTCATGCAGTTAAAATCCCTTGTCCTGACCCTATTGCTCGCTGTTTTGACGATGCACGCATTTGCCCAAAAAAACAGCGACTACCAAGCCTATGTTGATAAGTATAAAAAGCTGGCCGTCAAGGAGATGAATCGAGCGGGCATACCGGCCAGTATCAAAGTGGCACAGGCCCTGCTTGAGTCTGGTGCTGGCAACAGCGAGCTTGCCCGCAAGGCCAATAACCACTTCGGCGTCAAATGCCACTCCGACTGGACGGGCAAGACCTATGAACTGGAAGATGACGAGTACGATGATTTCGGAAACATCAAAAAATCCTGCTTCCGCAAATACAAGAACGTGGAGGACAGCTACATCGCCCATTCCGAGTTCCTGCGGGACCCCCGCAAGGCCAACCGCTATGGCTTCCTGTTCCGCCTCGACATCACCGACTACAAGCGCTGGGCACGTGGCCTCAAAACGGCGGGCTATGCCACGGCTGGCAATTACGACAACCAGCTCATCAAAATCATTGAGACCTATGAGCTTTACCAATATGACCAACTTTCCGATGACAACTTCCCCGATGGGCGGCCCGACAAGCCAAAAGACCTTATCGCTGGCCTGGATGTGCGCAGGGTGAACGACGTGCGGGTGGTTTTTGCAAAAAATAACGTGACCGTGGAGGAGATTTCCCAGAAAGCGGGCATCACCATCAGCAGGTTGGAAAAATACAATGAAAAACTGCCCGAAGTGAATGCGCCACTGCCCGATGACACCCGCATCTACATCCAGCCCAAACGCTGCGGTGTGCGGGGCGGCAAAAAGTGGCACTACGTGAAGGCGGGCGAGAGCATTTTCGATATTTCCCAGTTTTATGGCATAAAATCCAAGCGTTTGCGCAAGCGCAACCGCATACCTGATGCCGCCGAAGTGCAGATAAACGAGCGAATCAAGTTGCGTGGGTTCCGCATTGGGAAGGCATACAAACCCCGCCTTGCCACGGAGTCCATGCCCACGGGCACCGTGCCGCCGCTGCTCGACCCCGACGACGATTTCATGGACGACGACACCAGCATCACCCCCGAACCCTCGAACCCCGGCACGGTGACGCCCACTACGCCTTCCACCGACCCCGCTCAGCCAGCCGATGGCAATTACCACACCGTCGTAAAAGGCGACACCCTCTACAATATCTCCCGCCGTTATGGCCTGACCGTGAACCAGTTGATGGAGATCAACGGCCTACTAGATAATAATATCAAAATAGGGCAGAAGCTGAAGGTGAAATAGGGGGTGAATTGTTTGGTGGGTTTGATTTGTTTGAGGAGTTTGATTTGTAGGGGCACTGCGATGACTTTAGCTGATGTTCAGCTTTGTTTTATAGCTTTGCGGAGCAAAAAAAGGACAGCCAAACTGAACAAGGTTTGGCTGTCTTTTTTCAGGCACACAGTCTTTTCAAAAGGAAAATCAAGACATGAAAAAGATAAACTTCTTGCCGCTCCTCGTTCTGTTTTCGTTCGTTTACCAAGCTGCTTCGGCGCAGGGAACGGCTTACACCCTCAAGGGCGGCCTCACGCTTGGCGTCCAAAAATGGAGCGGGAACGACCAAGGCCCGTTGTTCAAATACCACGGAGCCATCTCCGCCGAAAGCATTGACGAGACGGCCCAATACTCCCTTTTCGCACAGGCGGGCTACCATTTAAAGGGCAGCGCTTTGCGCAACCAACGCTTTTTCGACCAGAACGGGAACATTTTTAGGTCGCCATCCCAACAGTTTATTTTTAAGAACATTTCCGTTGTGCTGGGCGCAAAGCGCAAACACGACATGAGCGACGCCACCAAGGCTTATTATTTGGTCGGGCTTCGTGGTGATTATACGATGGGCACCAATTTGAAAAAGTACAAGGCTTTCAATGAGCAATACAACACCTTGTTCTACCCGGACGACAGCTTTGTTAAGCATTGGAACTATGGCCTTTCCATCGGTGGTGGCTTTGAGCTGTCGCTGGGAGAGCTTGTTGGGGCAAGTATCGAGTTTACCGTAAATCCCGACTTCTCTTTCCAGTACAAGCAGCCAACGATTCCGAATGTCTATAACCCGGTTACTGGCATGAACAGCACGATTCCTGAGCGGAACATCCGCAATGTCACCTTCGAAATATCGGCAGGCTTGCGCTTGCTTCGCATCGTTGAATATGTTGACTAAAAAGGATTGAAGGATTGAATCAAAGAAGGATTATAGGCAGACAAGGCCCCTCCTTCAATCCTTCAATCCTTCAATCCTTCAATCCTTCCCAATGCCCTCACGCAACAGACAGCAGATTGACTGGATTATCCTGTCCATTTACTTGGCGCTGGTATCCATCGGCTGGGCCATGATATACACCGTGGGCTATGGTCAGGAGGGCTACGAGGACAGTTTTTTTGAGTTCCTTAAAAACCCGGCGGGCAAGCAGCTCATTTGGGTGGGCATTGGTCTAATTTCGCTGTTTTCCACTTACTTGATAGACGGCAAGTTTTGGCGAACCTTCGCCAATATCATCTACATCGCTTGCATGATCATGCTGGGCTTGGTGTTGGTGCTCGGCAAAGAGATAAATGGCGCCACTGCCTGGTTCGACTTTGGCGGGGGCATGACCTTGCAGCCATCCGAGTTCGCCAAATTTGGTACGGTGGTCGCCTTGGCCAGCTACCTTGGCGCCTACGCAAACAACCTGCGTTCACCGAAGACCATTGCTTATGCCGTCGCATTCTTCCTAGCTCCCGTTGCTTTGCTGCTCTTGCAGCCCGACGCAGGCTCTGCACTAGTTTTCATGGCCTTGCAATTGGTGCTATTCCGTGAAGGGCTTTCCGGTACCATCCTAATTGTAGAATTATTGGCTGGCACGATACTTTGCGCAGGTTTTGTAACGCCACCCACCCACTTAATCGGCATATTGGCTGCTATCGGCACTTTTTTACTCGTTTGGAACACCCCCAAGCGCCCCTATTGGTTGGCAGCTTTCATCCTTCTGCTAACGGCGGGCGTGCTTGGCATTCAATACGGTCAATCAACCCTCGTATTATTGGGTGCAATAAGTGTTTTCTTGGCAATGGGCGTTTTCCAATGGGTCAAAAAAAAGGAACGCCTGGTGATGCTTGTAGTAGGGGCAGTTGTTGTCAGTAGCGTGTTGGCCTTCATGGCTAATTTAGGCTTCAATTCGCTTCCACACCACCAACAGGAGCGCATCTTCGTTTGGCTCAAACCCTCTGAAGCCGACCCACAAGGGGCTGCCTACAACCTGAACCACTCCAAAATGGCCATTGCCTCCGGTGGCCTCACTGGCAAAGGATTCCTCGAAGGCACCTTTACCCAAGGCAATTTCGTGCCGGAACAAACCACCGACTTCATCTTCTGCGCCGTGGGCGAAGAACAGGGCTTTATCGGCGTTTTGTTCATCATCTCGCTCTATGTGTTCCTGCTGGTGCGCATCGTGCTGGTGGCGGAGCGGCAGCGCTCCGATTTCAACCGGCTTTACGCCTATGGTATCGCCAGCATCCTCTTTGTGCACTTCCTGATCAATATAGGTATGACGATGGGCCTCATGCCCATTATCGGTATCCCGTTGCCATTCCTCAGCAAGGGTGGCTCCAGTTTGATAGCCTATTCCATTATGATCGGGGTGCTGCTAAAATTGGACGCAGAAAAGAACTAGAGAGAGTGAGAGAGTGAGAGAGGTGAGAGTGTGAGAGGAGCCACTCTCACCTCTCTCACCCTCTCACCTCTCTCACTCTCTCACATTTCTCACCCTTCTCACTCTCTCACCTCTACTTATGTTAGTCTCAGACGACATCCGCCAAGCTTCCACATTGCCGGGCCGCTTCTACGCCGACCGGGCTGTTTTTGACGAAGTCAAAGAAAAAATCTTCGCTTCCTCATGGCTCTATGTGGCTGATAATGAAGTGGTTAAAAATTCGGGAGATGCCTACCCGTTCATTCTCTTGCCCGGCGTCTTGGACGAACCTTTGGTATTGGTTCGGGACGGGGAGGGGGTGCTTCGCTGCCTATCCAACGTCTGTACGCACCGGGGAAAGCTCATCGTGGAGCAGCCCGGCAACCATAGCCTGATGCTCCGCTGCGGCTACCATGGGCGCTGTTTTCGGCTGGACGGCTCGTTCAAGTCCATGCCGGAATTCAAGGAGGCGGCGGATTTTCCTAGCCCTGCCGACAACCTTGCGCAAGTGCCCGTGCGGGAATGGCTGGGTATGGTCTTCGTGTCCTTGCAGCCTGCTTTTGATTTTGAGGAGGCCATTTGGCCAATCATGGACAGGGTCGGCTTCTTGCCATTGGACATGCTGCGTTTCGAGCGGGAGGGCACGCAGGAGTACCACGTGAAGGCCAATTGGGCACTTTATTGCGACAATTACCTCGAAGGCTTCCACATCCCGTTCGTACACCCGGCACTGAATCAGGCCCTCGATTTTGGGCAGTACGACTACGAACTGTTCCGTTATTGCAATCTCCAAATTGGCATCGCCGACGAGGGGCAACCGCATTTTGAGCTGCCGCCCGGTCAGGTGGATTTTGGTAAAAAAATCTATGCGTGGTACTATTGGCTCTTCCCGAATTTGATGCTCAATTTCTATCCGTGGGGGCTTTCACTCAACGTGGTGGAGCCGCTCGACCACGAACGCACCAAGGTCAGCTTTCGTACCTATCGCTTTGAAAATCAGCCGTTTAACCGGGGCGAAAACCAGTTGGAAAAAACCGAGATGGAAGACGAGGCGGTGGTGGAAAGCGTGCAATTGGGCATTCAGTCGAGGTTTTACAAACGAGGCCGTTTTTCGCCTTCTATGGAAAAGGGCGTCCACCATTTTCACCGCTTGGTGGCGGAGTTTTTGGCAGGCAAATAGTTGGAGGCTCGCAACTTGGCCACAATTTTAAGCCTTCCACAACATTGAACACATACGCAAGTCGGCACGTTCGTTCGTTTGTAATACAGATTCAGGTTGCGGCTTCGCAATCGGCTATTTTTCACAAACACATCCAAACCATGTTTAGCAAAAAAATCATCCTAATTCTCGCAGTCGCTATGGTTTCTGCCGTTTCGTGGCAGTGTAGCGCCTTGAAAAAAGGCGGCGGCTTCAACCTTTTTTCCATCGAAGACGACAAGGCGCTCGGCCTTCAGGTGAGCAAACAGATTGAAAGCGACCCGGCCAAGTTCCCCATTTTGCCCGAAAAGGGCAACGAGGAGGTTTACAAATACGTGCGGGGCTTGACGGACAAGCTCCTGAAATCCGGCCAAGTGGCCCATGCCAAGGATTTTGACTGGAACGTTCAAATCATCAAGGACGACAAGACTTTGAACGCTTTTGCCGTGCCGGGCGGCCATTTGTACGTCTATACGGGCATCATCAAATACCTCGATTCGGAAGACCAACTGGCCGGGGTGATGGGCCATGAAATTGCCCACGCAGCCCAGCGCCATTCCACGCAGCAGATGACCAAATTGTATGGCTTGGATGCCTTGCGGCAACTGGTCACCGGCAACAAAGACCCCGGCTTGGTGGAACAATTGGCGCTTGGTTTGGCTTCGCTAAAATTCAGCCGAAAGCACGAGGCGGAGGCAGATGAGTACTCAGTGAAGTACCTTTGCAGCAGCAACTTGAATGCTGCCGGTGCCGCTGGTTTTTTCAAGAAAATAAAGGGAAAATCGGGCACGCCGCCAGAGTTCCTCAGTACCCACCCCGACCCCGGCAACCGGGTGAAGGACCTCGAGGGCATGGCAGTGAAGATGAGTTGCAAGGGCGATGACACCAACAAAACTGCCTACGACAAGATTAAGAAGTTATTGAAGTGATGATAAAGTGATTGGCGGCCAATGATTGGTGTCAGTTACCAATTGCGGGTCACCAATCACCTTTGCAAAGCGATGAAACCAATCAAGCCTGCTGCTACGATAAAAGGATATTTGAAAGTACCCCGGTCGGCGTTGAGCAACCGCTTGGCGTTAGGGCTGATTTTGGGGGAGTTCGTGATAGGCACGGTTGGTTATATGTGGCTGGAGGGCTACAGTTTTAGGCAGGCGTTTTTTATGACCACCATCACTATTGCCACGGTCGGCTATGGAGCGGTGAAGGCGCTCAGTCCGGCAGGGGAATGGTTTTCCTCATTTCTGATTTTGCTGAATATCGGCATCTTTGCCTATGCCTTGGCGGTGTTTTCCTATTATGTCATCAATGGCGAGATTTTCAGAAAAATTCACCTAATGTCCATCAACAAAAAGATAGATGCCCTACGTGACCACGTCATCATTTGCGGCTATGGGCGCTATGGACGGGAGGTTTCGCAGAATTTTTTGCACCACCGAACGCCTTTTGTTGTGGTGGAAACCAAACGGGAGGTCATCGAAGAACTGGAACGCAGCGACGAGCAGGTGCTATATATTGAGGAGGATGCCACCCACGACGAGGCGCTGCTGCGGGCCGGCATTACCCGTGCGAGGGCGCTCATCACGGCCCTCCCCGACGATTCGGAGAATGTTTTCATCGTGCTGACTGCCCGTCAACTGAATCCCAATATCAATATTATCAGCCGGGCAACGGAGGCAAAATCGCAGCGGAAGCTGCGGCTGGCGGGCGCCAACCACGTCATCATGCCAGAGCAAATCGGAGGCTTTTACATGGCTACCTTGGTGAGCAAGCCGGGTGCAATGGAGTTCTTCTCGTACATCACCCGTGAGTCGGAGTCGGATATTGAGTTTGAGGAAATCCACTACCGGAACATGCCCGCCGCTTGCCGTGGCAAGACCATACAAGACCTGCACATCCGACGGGAAACTGGCGCTAATATCATTGGTTTCAAACATGCCGACGGCAATTATATCGTAAATCCGGGGCCGGAAACCGTTCTTTCGGAAAACTCCAGTTTCATCCTACTTGGCACAAAGGAGCAGTTGGATGCTTTGCAGCAATACCTCGCTAGGTTGTCGTAAGTAGTTTTGAGTTATGGGTTTCGAGTTTTGAGTTTATGCAAGGTATTGATATTCAGTATTTTGCGAAGCATTAATGCCTTAGCTTATTTCAAGAGCATACTTAAACTATCCATTTTGGAACAAATCAAACTCCTGCACGCCATAGCTGGCATCACGGTTGGCCTGACGGGCCTGACGCAAATCCTGCTCAAGAAAGGCGGAAAATTGCATCGAATTCTAGGCTTGGTTTATTTCTGGGCTTGGTTGGTCATCATCGTCACGGGTGCCATCATCGGCAGTGCGCTCATTACGCTGTTCGGCATCTTGGGCTTCTACATGGCACTGACGGGCTACCGATTTGGGCACCATCGCAGCATGGAAAT
>JADLHE010000330.1 GCA_020848965.1 Saprospiraceae bacterium | reverse complement strand
GACCGACGGAAACAGCATTCATTGACTGGGTTGAATGCAAGCCTGAATTACGATCAGGCAAGGAGCGTGACACATGCAAACCTGCTTCGGACCAACCTAGTTTGAAATACGCTTGCTTTTGCGTTTTAGCTGGATGAAAATCCAGCAAATAACAAAGCCGATGCTGCTAGAAATGCAGTATCGGCTTTCCTGTTTTAGCGAAATTCCTGCCTATCGCTTGACCAATTTGATGTTCTTTTTGTCAAAAGGGTTGAGTGCCGTGCCCTCCACATCTGCCTCTGCTTCAATTCTGAACTCAGACTGCACCGCTTGGAGCTTTCTGGCCAAGGAGACCAAGCCGCCCGTCAGTATGTTTTTCTCGCCAAATTCATCCACATTGGATTTTTGAAGCTTGAATGGCAACGTGAAGCCTACGGCAATCGGCTCATCCACGGGCACTTCTATTCGCTGCCGCAAGGTGATTTCCCCCAAGGTGTATTCATCCACCAAACGTTCTTGGCCCCGGCCCCGGCTGTATTTCTCCATCATCTTCAGCGTTACTGAGGTCACGATTTGGGCGTTTTTTGAATGGAAAACCAATTGGCCGCTTATCGCACCCACTTCTTCAAAGGCCATTTCCGGCAAGACCAATTCGACTTTAACGCCTTCGATGCCGAGCCATTTCTTTACTTTTCCAAACATAGTAATCATTGTTTCACGGGTTCACTGTTTCATTGTTTCATTGCTTTAAAACGTTGTACATTCAGCCGTAAAGCAATGAAACCATGTAGCAATGAAACCATCAGATGAACCGCTTGTGCCAGCTTTGGTTGAGCGGTTTCAACCATTTTTCTTCCAACTCACCTTTTGTCTTGACCAAATTATCAAAAACAAGGGTTTCGTTGTTGATTTGGCCAGATTGATACAATGTGGCAAATTCTTGGCTGGAAGCAGTTTTCACAGCTTCGCCGTCCATCCAGGCAAAAGTCATGCGGTCAAAAAGGTCAACACCGAGCTGTTGCTCTACTTGTTTTAGGAAATGAACGCTTTTATCAATGGAGCAACCACTTGCGTCAGCTTGGCTTTCATCAACGGCCAGAAGTATAAAACGGTTGTGGAGTACATCGCCATGTGCCCTGAGTTGGCGGTTGTGGCTGACCCAATTCTGGGCGAATTGGTTGACCACGTTCCTCAGTTCTGAAGCTGTTTCCGAAGGAATGGGCTTATTGGATTGGTAAATCCAAACCCTTGTTTCAGCAGGAAATTGCTGGAAGTTTTCCATGTGCTTGATTTTTTCCCAAAATTACGAAATCTCACGCAGCACTTGAATGGCAGCATCAATCTCCGCTTGGGTATTGTAATAATGTGGGGAGATGCGCAGCGCCCAATCCACCCCTTTTTCATTGAAATCAATCAATGCGTTCACGGTCGTTCCGATGCCCGCATGGATATTGGCTTCGTCCAATGCTTTTTTGATTTGACTTGGCGACTTTCCTGCAAAATGTGCGGTTACGATTCCACACTGTTTTTGCCCTTTGTCCAAGACCTGAACGCCTTCCAAGTTTGAAAGTTGTTGACGGGTATAGTTTGCCAATGCAATAACCTGCTGCTCTATTTTATCCAAACCAAGGTTCATGGCATATTCCATTGCCACTTTGGAACCCAAAACAAGTGCATAGTTCTTCTCCCATTGCTCGTATCGTTTGGCGGTGGCCTCGATGGTATAGCCATCCTGTTCATTCCAAATACCACCCGCCATGTCCGGGAAAATAGTTTCAAAACCCGCTCCGAGCGCCAAATCAGAGACATAAAGAAAACCTGCGCCTCGTGGGCCTCGCAGCCATTTCCGCATGGTAGCGCTCAAAAAATCGCAGCCAATTTTGTTCACATCCAATGGCATCTGGCCAGCCGATTGGCAAGCATCCACCAAGTACCAGATGTCCCGCTCCTTGCATAGCTGACCAATAGACTCCACGTCTTGAACCAAACCTGAATTGGTGGGCACGTGGGTGACCGCCACCAATTTGGGGCAAAACTGCTCCATCATTTCTTTCATGGATTGTGGGTCAACGCCGCCTTCTGGCAGTTTTGCGGCACGCAACAACTTGACTTTGAACCGCTTTTGCAAATGCAGGAAAGCAATTTGATTGCTAACATAATCATCGTCTGTGGTCAGCAGTACATCATCCGGCTCGAATGGAATGGAAGACAATGCCCTGAAATAGGCATCCGTGGCGCTGCCAGCAAAAGCAATATTCTGGGGCTTGGCATTCAATAAATTGGCGGTAGCCTCATAAAATCCCGCTATTTCTTGGGCTTTTGCTGCCGCAACTTCATAGCCACCGTGTAGGCTCTCTTCTTTCAAATAGCCTTCAATGGCATTGATGACTGGCTTTGGCTGAAGGCTTGCCCCGGCGTTGTTCAAATGGTTGTGAAGTTCACAGCCGGGGGTGTCATTGCGAAGCGATAGGATGTCCATTTGATGTTTTTGATGATGAGTGTGGGGAAAACGTTTATTTTTTCCGAACTACAAACCCTTTTCCTACGGAATATTTGGAGCTGCCGAAAAGGGCAAAATCCAGTTTGATAAGTGCGTCGGTCAATAAGGTCAACGCAGGTTCTTTTACAGATGGCCTAAGCTTCACCTTGCGCTCCGCTTGTCCAGAGACGTTGCCAGCATTTTCTTTGAATAACCTTTGAATCAGCCCTGTCCAATACATTTCCAGCAGGGCAATTAGGTAGCCGCTCAGGTTTTTCTCTACCAAAACCTCCATTCCGTATTCATTCGCCCAAGACCTGAACTCAAGGGGGGTAACCAAGTACTCATGCCCGAAAGCATAGGCGCCCTGTGCGATGGTTCGCTTACCCATTAGGCGGTTAATTGGGTCGTAAGTCCAAGGAAAATTGCTTTGCGGGAAAGTGATGAACGCTAGGCCCCCTGGTGCCAAGACCCTTGCTATTTCCTCGGTCATGCGCTTGGGTTTGCCTACATGCTCCATCACATCCACGCTGGTCAACAACTGAAAAGAGTTGGTCTGGAAAGTCAAGTTCAGGGCGTCCTCAATCTTGTAGCTCAAATTGGCCACATGGCCATTCATCTGCTTTGCGAAAGCAACATCGTTCTCGTTGATGTCGCAAGCGGTGAGGCTTTGACAATATGCGGCAATCATCGGGTCGTAGTCACCTTCGCCCGTGCCCAAATTCAAGGCATTAGAGAACTTTGTTTCAGTGCCATACTTTTTCAAGTTCTCACGAATGAAAAGGTAGCGATTTCGGTAGGTCGGGAATAGGAGTTTATAATTCATCGGTTAAATGGACAAACTAAATGCCAACCATTTTTTCTGGGTCCTGTCGTGAATCGAAGATGTCTGTAATCCAAACTTCGCTTCCAATCACACGATAAATGATTTTAAAATGCCCCTCCACCAAATACCGGTGATTAAGTTGGAGATGGGCTAGGTTTTCTTCGATTTGACCAATATTGGGAAAGTTAGAAAGCGATAATGCCTTTGAAATTACATTAGCCCGAATGGTTCGCCCTTTCCTCTTCTGGCCGATTGAATTGTAATAATCGAAGATACTCCTAAGGCAATCCTTTGAATGATTGGTAAATTTAACTAGCATGGATTACCAGTTTTTCATTTCCTTTTCCAATTCTTCAGCGGTTGTGAATCTTCCTTCTTTTATGTCATTTTCAGAAGCCAAAGCCCGTTGCTCCAATTCTTGTTTTGACATTGGCTTCAAGCCAGCTTCATAGTTAAGAACTCGCTGATTACGAGCCATTTCCTCGAAATTGGCCAAAAGTCTTTCGTCTTTTATGGCCATAATCATTTCAATCAATTGAAATTTTCTTAGCTCTAAAGTCATTGCCATTTTATTTAATCAATGTAGACAGCCTCCGAAAAACAAAATTAGGAAAATTTGACATCATAAATTCTTAGCCGCTTCCCTCAATTGTTGTGCTGCCGCTGCATTTCCTTGCCCTTCATAGCCTTTGGCCAATTGCTCGTAGGCATTTTTTATATTGGGCAATAGTTCCGTATCGAGTTTGATGGCCTCCCTGAAATCGTTTGCGGCGGCTGGAAGTTCATTGGCATACAGCTCAGCCATGCCTTTGTAGAAATAGCCCGAACTATTGCCCGGTGAGGTTTCTATGGACTTTGCCGCAGCATTTTTGGCCTCGGCCATATTGCCAGTGTTGAGGTAGGCCATGGTCAACTTCATCCAAGCCTGCTCGTTGTCGGGGTATTGTGCCAACTCTTTTTTGAAAGCTTCAATTGCGCCTTGGAAGTTTTGCGCCTTCAGCGCTTGTTCTCCCTCAAAGACTGCACCGCCGCCTTGCTCGATGGAGGTCAGCGGAACATCGTTCGCCATGATGGTATGAATGGAACGCTTGTTTGGCCAAATGCCGGCCCGAAGCTGAGCGCCTTTTATGTAGCGGGAAGGGAAAATCCCATAATCCCAAGGCGTTTCATAACGGTTTGAAAACTTCACATATTTGACCTTCACCTTTCCGCCAAATTTCTTGTCCACATAGGCATGTGCCACGTAGGAAAACGAAGTGCCGATGGTGACGCTATCGGTCATGTTTTGGCTGATTTTGCCATTCGCCTCCAGCCAATCCACGGCCTGCTTCATGCTGATACCCCAGTAGTCTGTCTCATAATTGCCAAAGGCACCACTGATGCCGCCCGCAACGGGGTTGAAATAAACATAAGGGAACTTGGCATTGCGTGCAATGAACACGGCAGGTTCAGCCAAAAGCAAGGTGAGCACTGCCCAAATAGCGTATTTACCAACCTTGTTTGACGAGAACATATCTTCCAGCTTCGCAAAAAACACCGCAGCCATTGCCACCATTGGTGGATAGACGAAAGTGAGGTGCCGCCAGCCATCGTGGAGGGTACTGTCCTTGTAAACCACGTAAAAAACCGGGAAAATGGCCGCAAACAAGGTCATAATCACGGGTAATGGGCGGTAGCTTTTCAAAAGTTTCCCAATCAAAGCTATGCACCCAACAAAACCGAGCATCGTGAAAATGGGTATCGTTTTCCAAATCCACAGGATGGGGTAATTCCATGGAGCTTCGTCCGACATGATATTCTCGCCACCAAATAGCACCCGAATGCCCACGCTGAGTTTAGAGAATTCGCTCAGGGCTTCAAGCGGGTTGCTGATGGGGGCTTGAAGGGCATAAGGCCAAAACAGAACGGCCAGTAGGTAGCCGACTATAGTGGTGCCCAGCGTCCAAGCGGCGTATTTGCCGACCGGCGAACCTTTGGCTGTGAGGCCGCCAAATCCATTTTTCAGCAGAAAATCCAAACCAGCATACATGAAGAAAATGCCAACCAGTAGCAAGCCACCCGCCCTCGTCGAAATGGCGATGCAGATGCCTGCAACGATGCCCAAAGCTGGTTTCCAAAGCTCGTTGAAAGTGGCGTTCGGTTGCAATTTTCTAAAGAAAACGGCCATGCAGTACAGCCCAATGGCAAAGCCCAAGGCGAACGGGATGTCCTTTGGATTCATCAAGGAATCGCCCAAAAAGCGGGGCGAAAGTAACATAAACAGCAAGGCCAAAATCCCAGCTCGCCACCCGGCGATTTCTTTTGCAAGCAATGCGGTGAACAGCATGGCTAAAACGCCAAAAATGGCATTGAAAAAATGCCGGACGCAGTGATAGCCTGCGTCTTGCCAAGTGTAGCCGAGTGCCTTGTTTGCGAAGCCCGTCACGATGTCGAAGAAGCCGCCATAATAGTGCATCTTGCCTTTTTCGATGTGCAATGCAGCGGTGTCGGCCCCCATTGTGGCGTAATAATTGACCAGTTTGGTGGAGTAATCATTTTGGTATTCGTCATCGCCATTGATGCCGCTCCCAATCGCTAACACAATGGTAATGAGCAAGATAGCAAGG
>JADLHE010000329.1 GCA_020848965.1 Saprospiraceae bacterium | reverse complement strand
CCGACCACCGACTACCACCAACCACCGTCAACCGACCACCGTCAACCGTAAACCGTCAACCGCCTCCTTGGTATCGTTTTTGAAAATAAATAAGCACCTAATTGGGCAGATAGGGTATCATTTCCAAAAAAGCCTAATTTTGCCTTGAAATCAGTGACAGAGGTGACGCACCATGAAGAGCGCCACCTCTGTTATTTTACCAAACAACTGCAGTTTTGTCTAAGAATCTGGTCATCATTCCCACCTACAATGAGCTTGAAAACATTGGGAAAATGCTCGACACCGTCATGGCATTGCCCATTGACTTTGATGTGCTCGTAGTGGATGACGGCTCCCCAGATGGCACCTCAGCCGTTGTAAGGGAAAAAAGCGCAGACTACCCGCAGCGTATTTTTTTGTTGCAAAGGAGTGGGAAATTGGGCCTCGGAACGGCCTATATCGAAGGCTTTAAATACGGCCTCAACCAAGCTTACGACTATATCTTCGAGATGGATTGCGACTTCTCGCACAACCCCGCCGACCTTTGCCGAATGTTGCAATCGCTTGAAAATGAGGCCGATATGGTCGTTGGCTCACGCTACGTGAAAGGCGGCGACACCGTCAATTGGCCATTCGACCGCCAAGTGCTTTCCTATGGCGCCTCACTTTATGTTCGCCTTATTACTTGGATGTGGGTTAAAGACCCAACGGCTGGTTTTGTCGGCTATCGCCGAAAAGTGCTCGAAACCATGAACCTTGACAAAATCAAGTTCATCGGTTATGCGTTCCAAATCGAAATGAAGTTCACGGCTTGGCGCTTGGGCTTCAAGCTGCGGGAAATCCCAATCACGTTTACCGATAGAATTGAAGGCTCTTCAAAAATGACCAAAGGCATCGTAAAAGAAGCCATTTTTGGTGTGCTTGAAATGAAGTTGAATAGCCTGTTCAGGTAATCCCAATCTTTTTTTCATTTTACAAGGCTGGAATCCTACCTAATCCCGTGCCCTGGCCTGATGCGCCATGAATTGCGCTGCATTTTCTATTAACCATCAAGTTTCACCCAATATTGACTTTTCGGTAAGTGACACAACTTGCCGTTTTTCCGATTTTTTGAAGCTGAGTGGTAAAAAGTGGAAATGAAAAACCTTGCTCGAAATGCCCAAGTGGGAAAAAGTGGAAATGGTTTTATAAAAAACTGGAATGACCAGCATTTTGAGACAAATAATGCAGGAAAATTAATTGAAATATTGACACTATTTTGTTGAGTGGATAGAACTAATTTGCGAATTTTCAAAAATCAAGCTCCGCTGGTGGTAAAATGTGGAAAAAAAAATCTGTTTTTGTGGGAGAAAGTGGGAATAATTGGGAGAAAGTGAATACTTTTGGCCGACAAATTGATTTACAACGCACATGAACCAACTTCTGGGTGAATATGAGTGCAAAGTTGACCCCAAGGGTCGGCTTCGGTTGCCAAGCAGCTTGCTTGAGCAATTGTTGTCCGATGAACGGGACAATTTTGTGGTCAACCGGGGTATGGAAAAGTGCTTGGTGTTGTATCCCAAAAAAGTTTGGGACGAAAAATCTGCGCAAGTTAACAACATTAATGAATTTGACCTGAATGCGAGGTTGTTCCAGCGCCAATTTTACCGTGGTGCCACAGCCTTGAAGCGTGACAACGCCGACCGGCTCAACTTTCCGAATCAGCTGCTCGAATGGGCGGGCATATTGCCGGGCGATGGGGAAGTGGTGCTGGCAACGGTGAACGATAAGGTCGAAATCTGGGCCGCCGCCGAGTACCGCAAGCAAATGGATGAGGAACTCGACATGGCGCAACTTGCACAGATTGTCATGGCTGGCAAAACGAACCCCGGCATTGGAGCCGTGGGCTTGTAAAATAAAACCGAATGGCCTACCACATTCCCATTCTCGCCACTGAGTGCATCGAAGGTTTGGACATCAAAAAAGATGGCGTTTACCTTGACGCAACCTTCGGCGGTGGTGGCCACAGTCGGTTGATTTTGAATGAGTTGGGAGAAAAAGGGAGGCTTTTCGCCTTCGACCAAGATGATGATTCGCTCCGCAATCTGATTGAAGACGAGCGCTTCACCTTCAACCACCACAACTTCCGCTACGTGAAGCAATTTTTGAGGCTTCACGGAGTGAAACAGGTGGATGGCATCTTGGCCGACCTTGGGGTCAGTTCCCACCAGCTCGATGAGGCCGAACGTGGCTTCTCGTTCCGTTTCGACGCCGACTTGGACATGCGGATGAACCGCTCGGAGGAGGTCACAGCGGCAACGGTTTTGAAAACTTATTCAGCAGAAGAACTGCAAACAATTTTTGGGGAATACGGCGAAGTGCGGAATGCAAAAACGCTGGCCCAAGAAATTGTGAAGCAGCGGGAACACCGCCCCATCCGCACCATTGGCGATTTGCTCGGCATCATCGAGCCGCTGGTCAGGGGGCCGAAGAACCGCTACTTGGCGCAGGTTTTCCAAGCCTTGCGCATTGAGGTGAACGACGAGATGGGCGCTTTGAAGGACTTCCTCGAAGCCACGCTCGACATCCTCAAGCCCGGCGGTCGGCTCGTGGTCATCAGCTTCCACAGCCTCGAAGACCGCATGGTGAAGAACCTGCTGAAGACCGGAAACGTGGAGGGCGAAGTGAAAAGCGACTTCTACGGCAAAATTGAAAGACCTTTTGAACAGGTAAATAAAGGTGTAATCACTCCTTCGGAAGATGAAATGGCTAAAAACGGAAGGGCAAGGAGTGCGAAGATGAGAGTAGGGATTAGGAAATGATGAATTATGAATGATAAATGATGAATACGGCACTTCGCCATTCATCATTCCACCATTTATCCTTCATCATTATTAATAGCAAGTAAGATTTTTGGCAATAAAGTAGAAAACATGGCTAACCACCGTGTTGACTGCCAACTGCCAACTGGCGAACTGCAAACTTGGCAAGTTAAGATGGCACAACAAAAAAAATCACTCGGGAGCTATTTGGAGTTAGGGAGCATGGGTGCTTCCCTGATATTGAAGAACCTGCCTTTTGTGTTGTTCCTGAGTTTTCTCACCATCATTTACATTGCCAACGCCCACTATGCGGAGAAGCAGGTGCGGCAAATCCAAACCTTGCAGAGCGAAGTCAAAGAACTGAAACGTCAATATAATTCTTTGAAATCCGACATCATGTACAAGAGCCGATTGGCGGAAGTGGGCGAAAACGTCGAAGCCCTCGGCCTCCATAAGACCTCAGGCAGGGTGCATCGGATTGTTGTGGAAGATTAAACAAACAGCATTTTTTAATGATAAATGGTGAATGATAAATGATGAATTAGAGGCTTGCCTCGATTTATCATTCATCATTCATCATTCATCATTTTTAAAGAGAGATGGCTTTCAACGTCAAAAACGAAGTCCTTGTACGTGTGTACGTCGTGCTAGCAGCCGTGGTGCTGGTGGCAGTGGCCATATTTACCCAAACCGTGAAAATCAACGTGGTGGAAGGTGAAAAATGGCGTAGCAAGGGCGAAGACCTCTATATAAAAGAGGTGCCGATGGAAGCCGAACGTGGCAATATCCTGACAGAAGACGGCAGTATGTTGGCCACTTCCATGCCGTTCTTTGACATTTCCTGGGACCCCAATTCCAACGCAATTGACACAACGTTTTGGACCTCAAAGTCCTTCGATAGCTTGGCCTATTACCTCGCCACTTATGTAAACCCCAGCATGACGCCGGGTGCCATGAAATCTTATTTGTGGCAACAAAAAACGAGTGGCAAACGCTACGTGGAAATCAAGGAAAACGCCACGCTGGAGCAGAAAGAGCTGATTACCAGCTTCCCATTGTTTAGCCTCGGCCAATTCAAGGGCGGCCTCATCGTGGTGCAGAAATACAATCGGGAGCGACCATTTGGCATGTTGGCAAATCGCACGATTGGCTACGTCCAAGGTGACTCCATCAAAGTCGGGATAGAGGGGGCTTTTGATGATTTTTTGCACGGCGAAGAAGGTACGCAACTGATGTACCGGGTAGGTGGCGGCATGTGGATTCCACTGCAAAACCTCTCGAAAATAGAGCCGAAGCCGGGTCAGGATGTGGTTACAACCATTGACATCAATCTACAAGACATCGCCGAAAACGCCTTGGTGAAAGCCGTCGTAAGGCACAAGGCAGAAAGCGGCGTGGCCATTTTGATGGATGTGAAAACTGGGGCCATCAAAGCAATGGCCAACGTTGGTTGGACAAAAGACGGGCAGGTTTGGGAAACCTTCAACCATGCAATTGGTTCGGCAACGGAGCCGGGTTCTACCTTCAAAACAGCCTCTATGCTGGCCCTGCTCGAAGATGGCTATATTGACCTCGGAGACAGCATTGACCTCGAACAAGGTGTGACTATTTACCACGATGCAGAGTTGAAAGACGCACATCCGCACACGCTGAATCGGGTTTCGGTGAAACACGCCTTTGGAATGTCCTCCAACGTGGGTATTTCGAGGTTGGTGTACAATAATTACGGCACCAAAAACAAGGCTGACCGCTATATTGACCGCTTGCGTGATTTCTACCTCGACCAGCCTACTGGCATCGAAGTAGGGGGTGAAGTTGACCCATACATCAAGAAGGCTTACAACGATGAGGACGGCTGGAGTGGCACCACATTGCCTTGGATGTCAATCGGTTATGAACTTACATTGACCCCCTTACAGCAACTTGGTTTTTACAATGCCATTGCAAACAATGGGGTGTATGTGAAGCCCTATTTGGTAAGGGAAGTTCAGCAATATGGCGAGATGGTAAAGCGCTTTCCAGTAACGGAAGTGAAAGGGCGCATTGCTTCCAAAAAAGCCATCAAACAGGTGCAGAACTTGCTGGAATGCGTGGTGGACAGCTCATGGGGCACAGCCAATGCCCTCAAAGCCGAATCGTACCGCTACGCAGGTAAAACGGGCACTGCCCAGCTCAACTACCAACGTTTGAACGAGAAAACAAAGGTCGGTGGCTACCAGGCCAGCTTTGCTGGGTACTTCCCAGCCGAGAACCCGGTTTACTCCTGCATCGTGCTCATCAGCAAGCCAAAAGAGGCGGGCATCTATGGTGGTGCAGTGGCGCTCCCGGTCTTTAAAGAGATAGCTGACAAAGCTATCGCCACCCGGTTGGAGCTTTATCCCGTTCTGAACACTGGCGATGCCGTAGCTTTCAACAGCACGCAACTGCCGGACAAAGACGCTGGCTACCGTACTGATATTCAGTACATTATGAGCGAACTTGGCCTCGATTATTTCAACAAGGCCGATGGCGATTGGGCGGTTTTGCGCAGCGCCGAACCCGACTCGCTCAAATTGATGAAACGAATCGTCGAGGAGAAGCAAGTGCCGAACGTCATCGGCATGGGCCTCCGGGACGCCCTGTATATACTGGAAAACAAAGGTTTGAAAGTGCAGTTCGGTGGTGGCTACGGCAAGGTGGTGACACAGAGCATCACGCCCGGTACAAGGGTTGCGGGGCAGACGGTTTGGTTGAGATTGGGGTAGGTTTTAAAGTACTCGATTTCGAGTACTTTAAAAATACTAACGGCAAGATAATCAATGGATTATCTTTTTTAACCGTGCCAGATTCGACACGGTTAAAAATTGACCCTTAAACCCTAAAGTTCTTGCAAGTCTGCGACTTGCAAGCGCAGTCACTTGGCAGAAGCGGATTCTGCTTTTGGCTGCTGCCGGAGCCTTGCAAGTTGCAAACTTGCAAGAACTGGGGTTCTGCTTTTGGCTGCTGCCAGAGCCTTACAAATTGCAAACTTGCAAGAACTATGAGACTTTAGGGCCGCTAAAACAGACTTTCTACAACTGGAAACCAACAATATGAAATGGAGCTTAATTATCCTGATTGGTACATTCATTATTAGTTGCACAGTTGGCAATAATTCAAATTGTACTTGCGATCAACTTTCAATTGATCCTGAAGAAATGACAAAAGTGTCAATTAATTTTTTCAAAGATAGAAACCTAAATTTAGGCGATAATATCCAAGAGCTCTTTGAAGTATTTAAAAATGATTCTCTCCATTTAATTGAAGAATTCCCATATCCAGGAGCGGATTCTGATACAATATGTGGAGATAGGACTTACAGGAATTGGCGATCGTTCAAGTCCAAGAATCAAAGTGCTGACTTTTTAGAAGAATTGGATTGCATGGACAGTGTTTTGTATTTCTACCGTGTGACATGTTTTCTTGATTTGGGCAATATAAAGGGAGTGGATAAGCAACTACAAAACCTCATCATTCCTGATACTCAAATTTCTAAAGCTTTTCATACAGAACCTCTAGACGATATTGAAATCAAAAGAGGTAAAATGAACATCTTTATCGAAAGAGATTCTGAAAGCCTTGTTTTTACATACACTTATGATGAAGACTCAATTCGACTTCAATAAGGAAAGAATCAAGAGAACTTGAAAACACTCAACCAAATACTCAACACCAGCGAAATAAAATCCCTCCTCGGCTCAACGGAGCAGGAGATAACTGCCTTGACATTAGACAGCCGCAAGGCAGCACCCGGCACCCTCTTCGCCGCCCTTCGGGGCACGGCAACCGACGGCCACGCCTTCATCGGCAAGGCCATCGAGAACGGGGCGACGGCAGTGCTTTGCGAGGAACTGCCAGCAGAAAGGCACGACCACATAACCTACGTGCAGGTGGCGGACAGCGCCGAGGCTTTCGGAAGGATTGCCTCTGAATTTTACGACCGCCCCTCGGAAAAACTCAAGCTCGTCGGCGTGACCGGAACCAACGGGAAAACGACCACGGCGACGCTGCTCTACGACCTTTTTACACAATTGGGCTATAAAGTTGGCCTGATTTCGACGATTGAAAATAAAGTGAACAAACGCAGTGTGCACTCCACCCACACAACACCTGATGCTGGAGCCATCAACTTACTGATACAACAAATGGTGGAGGCAGGCTGCGATTTCGCCTTTATGGAGGTCAGCTCCCATGCTGCCGTCCAAAGGCGAATCGCCGGTCTTTTTTTTGCGGGAGGTATGTTCACAAACATTACGCACGACCACTTGGACTATCACGGCACCTTCCGTGCCTACATAGATGCCAAGAAGTTGTTCTTTGACAATTTGCCCAAAAGCGCCTTCGCACTCGTCAACACCGACGACAAGCGGGGCGAGGTGATGCTGCAAAATACGAAGGCAAAGCACCACACGTTTGCGCTGCGCAAGGCGGCGGATTTTAAAGCAAGAATACTCGAAAACAGTCTGAGCGGCCTTCACCTCGACCTCGATGGGGCGGACTTCCACGCCCGCCTCATTGGTGAGTTCAATGCCTACAACTTGCTCGGCGTTTACGGGGCGGCGGTGCTTTTGGGTCAAAACAAAGCGGAGGTGCTGCAAGCCCTCAGCGCACTCCGGGCTGCCGATGGTCGCTTCGACCAAGTGGTGAGCCGGGAGCGCAACGTCATCGGCATTGTGGACTATGCCCACACGCCCGATGCGCTGGAAAAAGTGCTTTCGACGATTGACCAGCTCCGCAAAGGCGGTGGTCGAATCATCACGGTTTGTGGCGCAGGCGGCGACCGGGATCGCACCAAGCGGCCGCTGATGGCCAAAGTCGCCTGTGATTACAGCGACCAAGTCATCCTGACCAGCGACAACCCCCGCTCCGAGGAGCCGGAGGCAATCCTGGCCGAGATGGAGGCGGGCGTCCCCATCGTTGCGAAGCGAAAGGCGCTGACCATCACCGACCGCAGGCAGGCCATCAAGGCGGCCTGCCAAATGGCGCAAAGCGGCGATGTGATTCTGGTAGCGGGCAAAGGCCACGAAAAGTACCAGGAAATCAAGGGCGTCAAGCACGATTTTGACGATAAAAAAGAACTTAGCGAAGCGCTAGAATTAGTATAAAAAACGAACAAACAACAACGAAAGGATGGACGAAGGCGGGTACAATCCGCAATCCGAAATCCGCAATTGAGATATGCTTTACCAACTTTTCCAATGGCTTGAGGACAAATACAACCTGCCGGGAGCGGGTTTGTGGCAATTTACGACGTTCCGGGCCGGGATGGGAGTGCTTATCTCGCTGATAATTAGCATGTTGTTCGGGGGGCGCATTATCGGTGCACTCCGCAAATTGCAGATTGGTGAGACCGTCCGTGACCTCGGCTTGGAGGGTCAATTGTCAAAAAAAGGGACGCCGACAATGGGAGGTGTCATCATCATCATGGGCATCGTCGTTCCGGTGCTGCTCGTGGCGGATTTGAAAAACGTGTATGTGCTCATCATGCTCATGGTGACGACTTGGATGGCCATCATCGGCTTCTTGGACGACTATATCAAGGTCTTCAAAAAGAACAAAGAGGGCCTCAGCGCCAAGTCGAAACTGATAGGGCAGATTGGTTGTGGGTTGATGGTCGCCATTACGATGATTCAAAGTGATGAAATCAACGTGCGCTTGGAGACGGAGGTTGGTGCTGAACTAGGGTATGAACAAGTAAGCCCTGATTACATCGCTAAAGACGCAAAAGGCGACCCAATCGAAGTGGCGCATTACAAGGCATATATCACGAACGTGCCGTTCTTCAAGGAGAACCAATTGGATTATGAAAAATGGTTGCCAAAACGTTGGCAATCAGGCAATTATGTCTGGCTCATATTTGTGCCGTTGGTGATTCTAATCATCACTGCCGTATCGAACGCAGCCAATTTGACAGACGGTTTGGACGGCCTCGCAACGGGCGTCAGCAGCGTGGTGGCCACGTCGCTTGGGGTGTTCGCATTTGTGAGCGGCAACGTGGTTTTGGCCAGCTACCTGAACGTGTTCTACCTCCCCGGCACGGGCGAATTGGTGATTTTCGCCGCTTGTCTGCTGGGTGCTTGCACTGGGTTTTTATGGTACAACTCGTACCCGGCGCAGGTCTTTATGGGCGACACAGGCAGCCTCACACTGGGCGGCATCATCGCAGCGATGGCCTTGTTGCTCCGCAAAGAGTTGCTCATCCCCATCATGTGTGGAGTCTTTCTAGCGGAGAACTTGTCGGTGATGATTCAGGTGGCCTATTTCAAGTACACTAAGCGGAAGTACGGCGAGGGCCGAAGGGTCTTCCTGATGTCGCCGCTGCACCACCATTTCCAGAAGAAGGGAATGCCGGAAGCGAAGATTGTGACGAGGTTCTGGATAGTGAGCATTTTGCTGGCGGTGTTGACGATATTGACGTTGAAGGTGAGGTAGAACAAATGGAATTACCATTTTCCCGACATCAGGAAAATGGTACAACAAAGAAGTTGTAATTGTATTACTGACCATTTTCCCGACATCAGGAAAATGGTCTTGAAAAGTGCAGAACATACATGGAACAGTGCTAAAGTCATTAACAATCAAAACATGCAACTATGAAAAGGGAATTGATTGACGAACTGTTTCAGAAATTTGAAAGTGCCTGTTATGCTTATGAAAGCGTCGAGTGTTGGAGTGCTCGTGATTTGCAAGAGATATTAGGCTACGGTAAATGGGATAATTTTAAAAATGCCATTGAAAAAGCCAAATTGTCCTGTGAGAATGCAGGTGAAAAAGTAGATGGTCATTTTGCAATTGTGCAAAAGGCGATTGAACTTGGCAGTGGGGCAAACAGGAATATTGAAGATGTAGCCCTAACCCGCTACGCCTGCTACCTCGTCGCCCAAAACAGCGACCCCTCAAAACCAGAAGTCGCATTCGCACAAACCTATTTTGCTGTCCAAACGAGGAAGCAAGAATTGATTGAAAAACGGTTGCTGGATGTAGCACGGGTAACTGCTCGTGAAAAACTGTCGCAGTCAGAGAAGAAGTTGTCGCAGATAATTTACGAAAGGGCTGTTGATGAAAAAGGATTTGCGCTTATCCGCTCGAAAGGAGATATGGCCTTGTTTGGTGGCTATTCCACTTCAGAAATGAAGCAAAAACTCGGCGTTCCGGAAAGCAAGCCGTTGGCTGATTTTCTACCTTCTTTGACAATAAAAGCGAAGGATTTCGCCACAGAATTGACCAGCCACAATGTAATGGAGAAGGATTTGAAAGGTCAAAATCAAATCACAAAAGAGCATGTGGAAAACAATACAGCGGTAAGGAAAATGCTGGTTCAACGTGGGATAAAACCCGAAGCATTGCCACCCACCGAAGATGTGAATAAAGTGAAAAGGAGGTTGGCGACAGAGGAGAAAAGTTTGCCGAAAGCGGCGAATAAAATCAAAAAATGACCATGAAGAATGAACAACGTGAATCATTTTTAAGAGAAAAAATTGAAATAGAACGCATTGCAAACCAAGCAGTTATGCAAGCCAAAGCCGAAAACAAGCGCTTCGGCATCCCCGAATTTTTCTCCAAGAACGGCGTGATTTACTACGTCTTGGAGAACGGGGAACTGACCACCGAAAGACCAGCGATTTTGAACAAAAAATAGGCCCGAAAAGGGCAGACGATAACCAAAACTTACACGAACAAACGCAATGAAAATAGCCATTTTGGGAGGCGGAGAAAGCGGCACCGGTGCGGCCCTGTTGGCCAAGCACCTCGGCCATGAGGTCTTCCTCTCGGACGGTGGCATTTTGAAGGACAATTACAAGGCAGAATTGCTGGATAAAGGCATTCCATACGAGGAAGGCAAGCACACTTGGACAAGCATTTTTGAGGCTGATGAAATCATCAAAAGCCCTGGCATTCCTGACGACCTCCCCCCATTAGTAGAATTTCGTCGCCAGGGCAAGTCGGTGATTTCTGAAATTGAATTTGCGGGCCGTCACACGGCGGCAACCATTATTGGCATTACAGGGAGTAACGGGAAAACTACCACCACCCGGCTGACCTACCACCTGCTCAAAACAGGGGGCATCAACGCAGCCATCGGAGGCAATGTGGGCCTGAGTTTCGCCCGGAACATCATCGAGAACAAGTACGATTATTACGTGCTGGAGCTGAGCAGTTTCCAGTTGGACGGCATCGTGACCTTCCGACCGCACATCGCCATTTTGCTCAATATCACGCCTGACCACTTGGACAGGTATGAGTACAAAATGG
>JADLHE010000328.1 GCA_020848965.1 Saprospiraceae bacterium | reverse complement strand
TATTGTCACGGATTTCAAGAATGGACTACAATGGAGACCTTGTCAAAGCGGCGAGAAACTTTCTTGGAAAGCATCATCCATGCTGCTCCCATTGCCATAATTGCTGTTGACAAAGAACTTCGAACAACATTCATTAATCCAAGGGGCATCAAGTACCTTGGAATTAGCGAGAAAGAGCAGGATTCAGCCATAGGCAAATCCATCATTGGTTTTCTTGCCCGCTTTGGTGAATCGGCGGCTTCGGTAGAGAACCAACTGCTAACCTACAGCTACAATTTTGACATCCCAGAAGTAAAGCTGGGAGAAAGATACCTAAACGTCAGGTGCCGTCCAGTTTTGGACGGCGCCTTGATGACTTTCCTGAATATCAACAACTTGAAGGAAAAAGAAACGATGGTACTCCATTCCATCATGGAAGGGCAAGAATTGGAACGAAAGCGGTTTGCCCAAGACATCCACGATGGTATCGGCCCTTTGCTTTCTACTTTGAAAATGGGGCTGGAAGGCTTGCAACAAAACGAAAACACGGGCGATATTCAGGAAATCAAACGTGAGGCAAAACGCCTTGAAAATTTGTTGGACATTATTTCAAGCGACGTGCGTACTATTTCACACGCTTTATTGCCGCCAACTTTGGTTGATTATGGACTTGAGTCGGCTTTAAGCAATCTTTGCACCTTGGTTCAAAGCCAAGGGAAGATACCCATCAATCTTTTTATTTCCAAAAACAATACAAGGCTGAACCCCGCAACAGAATTGGGTCTTTACAGAATTGCGCAAGAATTGCTGAACAATGCAATCAAGCACGCCAATACCAATACCATTGCTGTTCAATTAATCAAGCATACCAAATCCGTGGTGCTTATGGTCGAAGACGATGGTATCGGGTTCAATACGGATGATGCCTCGCAAAAAAATGGAATTGGATTGAAAAACATCATCACAAGGGTTGAATCTCTGGGCGGTACATTTTCGTTGGAATCAACAAAAGGAGAGGGCGTGCTCGCAACAATTGAAGTGCCTTTGGAAGTTAGTGACAAACAGACACTCGTGAGTTGAGCTACAAACTGGTGTAAAACGGTGCAACAACATGATTAAAATAGCCATCGCAGATGATCACCAAATGTTCAGGGACGGCATTATTGCTATTCTTCAATTGGAGAAAGACTGTGAAGTCGTTGGTGAAGCTGGCAATGCGCAAGAAGTCTTTGAAACGTTGGACAAAGTGCAAGCCGACATTTTGTTGCTGGACATTGCTTTGGGCAAAAACAATGGCATTGAAATGACCAAAACGCTGCGTGTCAGGTATCCCTCCATGAAGGTCATCATGATTTCGATGCATTCTGAAAGCAGCTACGTCATTAAATCACTGGAGGTGGGGGCAGCTGGCTACCTCCTGAAAGATGCAGGAAAAGTGGAGATGTTGAATGCCATCAGGGCCGTAATTTCAGGTGGCACTTATTTCGGTAAACAAGTTTCCCAGATTTTGATGTCCCATTTCTCCACTTCCTCCAAGCCAATCGGTAGGCAAGAGGAGGTAATGTTGACCCGGCGTGAAATAGAAGTACTGAAACTCCTCGCCACTGAGCATTCAAACCACGAAGTTGCTGACAAGTTATTCATCAGCGTAAGAACCGTGGATACCCATCGGCGCAACCTGCTGGAAAAGCTGAAACTGAAAAACAACGCAGGTTTGGTTCGCTACGCCATCAACCAAGGCTTGATTGATTAATTTATTGAAACAGTGCCAATAGATTTTTGATGTGAAAATCTGAGCTACTGCCCTACCTTCGCCAAAATTTCAAAGCAAAAATTGGCAATATGACACATCGCAAACTTCCCATTTGCCTTACCTTATTCCTTGTAATTCAGCAATTTATAGTCACGGCGCAACCTGCAAAATGGAAACCTGTGCCCGGTACGCTTACCACAGCTTGGACGGAAAAGGTAAACCCCATGAACCCGCTGCCTGAATATCCCCGGCCCGATATGTTTCGGCAGGATTGGTCCAATTTGAACGGGCTTTGGAACCTGAAATTGGTGGAGACTGGCTCTGGAAAGCCTGTGAAACAAGGTGAAATACTCGTGCCGTACCCTGTCGAATCAGCCTTGTCGGGCTGTGGCTGGCGGGTAGAACCCACCCAGACCCTTGTTTACAGCAAAAAAATCTTTGTCCCTGAACGCTGGAAGGGGCAGCGGGTATTGCTCCATTTCGGGGCCTGCGACTGGTACACACAGGTTTCTATCAATGGTCAAAAAATTGGGGAACACAAAGGTGGTTATGATGCCTTCGTTTTTGACATAACCGGCCATGTGACCTTTGGTCAAGATGCCATGCTCACCGTTCAGGTGAACGACCCTAGCGACTCAGGCCCGCAGGCAGTTGGCAAACAACACCTCAATCCCAATGGCATTTGGTACACGCCAACCAGTGGTATCTGGCAGACCGTTTGGCTGGAACCTGTGCCACAGACTTTCATTAAATCGTATCGAGTGGAGACCCAGCCGGACAAGGAAAGGGCGATAGTGCGGGTGATGACCGAGGGTGAAATGGATGGCTTGAAAGTTGTGGCCAGGGTTAGGCACGAAGGCCAAATCGTTACGGAAGCTGTTGGAAAAACTGGCGCACCCTTAATGATTTTCATCAAGAACGGTCGGCTTTGGACACCGGAAGACCCGTATTTGTACGACCTAGAACTTCAATTGGAGGACAGCAAAGGAAAGCTTGTTGATAAAGTGCGGGGCTATTTTGGAATGCGAAAAATTAGCGTCGCAAAAGACGAGAAAGGGGTTCAACGACTGATGTTGAACAACAAGCCCGTCTTCCAGCTTGGTCCCCTCGACCAAGGTTTTTGGCCGGATGGCCTATACACCCCGCCCACAGAAGAGGCAATGCTCCACGATTTGAAAACACTCAAATCGTTGGGATTCAACATGATACGCAAGCATGTCAAAGTAGAATTGGCTCGTTGGTACTACCATTGCGATAAAATGGGCTTTCTCGTTTGGCAAGACATGCCCAGCGGAAACCCTGTTACTGAAGAAGATAAAACCCAGTTCCGTTGGGAAATGAAGGCCATGATTGACCAATTGGGCAACCATCCCAGCATCGTCATGTGGGTACCATTCAACGAAGGCTGGGGACAACACGATACACCTGACTATGTGCAAAAAATCAAGGAATGGGACCCAACCCGGCTTGTGAACAATGCATCCGGCTGGACCGACGCTGGTGTTGGCGATGTGCTCGATATTCACGATTACCCCGGCCCGAGCACCCCCAAACCAACGGATGGAAGGGTAGCGGTGTTGGGCGAGTTTGGCGGCTTGGGGCTGAACGTAGCGGGCCATCAATGGGCGAACACGGGCTGGGGCTACCAGTTGATTGACTCGCCGGAAGCGCTTTTACAACGCTACGAAGACCTCTATCGTGATATGTGGCCAATGGTGCAGGGTCATGGTCTTTCCGCCGCTGTTTATACCCAAGTCAGCGATGTGGAAACGGAAAACAATGGCTTGATGACCTATGACCGCAAGGTACTGAAAATGGATTCCAGCCTTGTTTTGTTGGCCCATCGTGGACAGATGCCACCAAAACCCGTTGGCAAGGCGTCTATTTTTATCAAAAATACCACCATAGAGCTGGCTGCTGCCAAACAGGGAGCCACCATTGAATACGCCATTGAGACGGGTAAAGGGCCATTGGTTTGGGTTGCTTACAATGCGCCAATTCCAATCAAAAACACAACCGCCATCGTTTGCCGAGCCTCTTGGCCTGATGGTGCAAAAAGCCGGGAACAACGATACCTCATCGAAAAAGCAAAGCCGATAAAGCCCGGAGGAAAGGGGGGCAAAGCGGCTGGTCTGAGTGCGAAAATCTATGACGGAAGCTGGGACAAACTTCCCGATTTTGCCAGCTTAAAACCTGCTAACGAATTGAAAGTCAGTGGAATAAGCCTTTCCGAAATTAATGCGAAAGAGGATTTTGGGGTTGTGTTCGAAGGCTGGGTTGAAGTGCCAGAAACAGGTGTTTACGCCATTCACCTACCTTCCGACGATGGCTCTCGGCTTTATATGGATGGACAAAAATTGCTGGAAATGGATGGCCTGCACGGGATGGTGGACCGACCCGTATTTGCGGCACTGAAAGCTGGTAAGCATTCGCTCAAGGTCGAATTTTTCCAGAAAAAAGGTGGACTTGGACTGGATTTCTGGTTGGAAGATGCCGCTGGCAAAAAGATTAACCCAGTTTTTGGACATTAAAAGGCACAAATTGAGTTTTCAAAAAGGGTTAAACGATGCTGGTTTGAACGGCATCGTTTAACCCTTTCTTTTTGCCAACAACTTGCACCTTTATTTACCTCCCCAATGCACAGAGACGACAAAATTCCTGCCCGGTGCATTGATGCCACTGGCAAAAGTCCGATAATTCAAATCGCCAATATTTTCAACGCCTAACTGAATCCTAAGCATTTTGCTTAGCTGTTTGCCAAGGTAAACATTCCAAGTATGCCAAGCTGGCGTGCCGTCGGGCGTGGCATATTGCTGATTATCCTCGCCGGAAGGGGAGTAGTCCTCAATTTTTTTCATGCCATTGAACATGAAATTAGCTTGCGCAAAAAATCGCTTCGCCTCGTACAACAGCGTTGAGTTCCCAAACAAGGGCGCTATATGGTCGAGCGGTACGTCGTTCGTGAGGTCTTTTCCTTCGGTGTAAGTAATATTTCCCTTCAAGGTCAGTGCGGAACTTATCTGGAATTTAATACTTGAGGTGATGCCCCAGACTTTGGCCTTGCCCACGTTAATGTTTGCCAAAGTCCTGTACCTGCTGCCCAAAAAGCTGGTGCTGTCTTGCCCATTGAGCGAATATGGCCTTGCAACGATGGCATCATTTAGCGTGCTCAAATAAAAATTGACATTGAAAAAACCATAGGTTCCAAGTTGTTGAGTCATGCCTATTTCCCGATAAAACACCTGCTCTGGCCGCAAATCGGGGTTCGCAACCATCAAATCCCCGCCGCTGGTCGTGTAGGTTTTCCCGAGGTCGTCAATGTTTGGGTTCCGAAAACCAGTGGAAAGCATCGCATTCAACCGAAGCCCGCCCGACAAATTGGTCACAAAGCCCAAGTGTAGGTTCTGTGACTGGCTTTCTTGGCGCACGTGTTTCATGCTGGACTCATAAAACTGCGGGTCAAAATTGGCGTCAATCTTCACAGAACTGAACCGAATGCCATCGGACAATATTATTTTCTTGTTCAAAATCTCCCAACGGTGCGAGAAATAAAGGCCCGTGGTGGAGTAGCTGCCGTCTGGGTAGCGGCTTGCAATCGCTTTTTGGGTGCCATTGTCAATATTGTCTGAATGGGCCTCGCTTTCAAGTATGTTGTGCGTGATTTCTGCGCCATACCTGATTTCGTGTCCATTCAATTGCTTGTACAAATCAAGATTGCCCGAATAGATGACAAGCCCCTCGTTGAAATTATTGCGTTCCGCATTATTGAAACCCCGGTCGTGGCGGCTTTCGCCAATCAACTGCACTGCCGGCGTAAATCGAAGGTCATCCACCCACCATTTCTTGACCGCTTTTTTATACTCATAGCTCAAAAAAGTCCTGTTCTGAGGGCCATAATACCATTCGGCAAATTTGGCTTTGCCATTGGAAAGAGTTTGCAAACGGTCGTATCGAGGTACGTCGGTTGAGCTTGAAATTTGGAAGTTGACCATATGCTCAGTACCGTTGCCGGGCACATAACGAACTTTTTGAAGAACGTCCAATTGTTGATAGCCACTGTATCGTTGCACATTGGGGTCGTTGTTTGTCAGCATACTATCCCTGCCATTCATCCTTTTTACATAAAAATTGGCATCGCCGAAGCCGGGATAGTCCATCATATCGTTTGCGCCACTGCGCAAATCACCAAAATCACTTGCTGTCACGGCAGTGAGCGAAGCCCATTTTCGGTTGCCAAGATTGATGGCAGCATGGCCCGTAAGCCCTTGATTAGCAGATGAATAGCGGAAAAAGCCATTGGTTTTCCCCGTCAGTTTTGAGCTGTCGCCCAATGCTGGTTTTCGGGTGAAAAAATTGATGACCCCACCGATGGCATCCGTGCCGTAAATGACCGAACCAGCGCCTTGCAGCACTTCGATTCGCTCCATTACGTTCGGGTCGGTGGTGATGCTGTTTTGAAGGTGCCCCGCCCGATAGATGGCATTGTTCATGCGCACCCCATCAACAACCAACAGAATCCGATTGGCCTCAAATCCACGGATGACAGGGCTGCCCCCACCTTGCTGGGATTTTTGAACAAAAACTGCCCCGCTGTTCGACAGTGCATCGGCGGTGGTGAGCGGGCTGGTTCGTTGAATAGTTGGCTGAAGAATGAGGTCTATCTGGTGCGGAATATCGTTTTTTTGCTCAACGATTTTATTGCCAGAAACTACGACTTCTTCCAAATTTACTTGACGGAGGGAGTCTTGTGCATGGGTGGCAACGGCAAGCGCCATTGTCCAAATGAACATTGGGAGGTGAAGTTTTGCCATAGCGATGTTTGTCTAAAATGGGCAGCTTGCGTCTGGCAATTTTGGCTGTTAGGCCGCAGGCCAAAACTTTTATCTCAAATAAAATTCAAATATAGCAGCCCATGTTCTGCGTTTGGCGTGCCTGAAAAAATATTTTTTTAACCCATTAATCTTTTTGAAGATAGGTGGAAAGTCTTTTTGGCGTCCATTTTAGTATCAAATAGTAGATGGCTTAAACTTAGTTTCCCTCGTCGCTATCGCTGTCGCAATGGTAGTGGCCACGCCCTCTTCCGCCTGGTTTTTGGGTGTTGCCACCCTCTTTTTTGGCTGCTAACATCTTCTGAATCAGGCGATTGCGCTCTGAGTCAACTGCTGTTTGCAGTATCTCGTCTTCTTTTCTGTCGAAGAATTTGATGCCATCCACAAAGGTCATTTCGGCTTTGGCATAAACGGACAGTGGGTGGTCGCTCCAGACCACCACGTCGGCGTCTTTGCCGACTTTTAGGCTGCCGGTCTGGTCGTCAATATGCAGCAACTTGGCCGGGTTCAGCGTCACAAACTTCAAGGCTTCCTCCTCTTTCACGCCTCCAAAACGGACGGCCTTGGCTGCCTCTTGGTTGAGTCGGCGGGCCATTTCCGCATCGTCGGAGTTGAAGGCGACGGTGACGCCTTGCTCGTGCATGATGGCGCCATTGTGTGGGATGGCCTCCCAAACCTCGAATTTATAGGCC
>JADLHE010000327.1 GCA_020848965.1 Saprospiraceae bacterium | reverse complement strand
TTCGACATCGAAAAAATACCCGCTCAGTTGTCTCAATTTGTGGCCAAGAACTATCCAGCTTTTGCGGAGCGGCTCAAATTGAAACCAGCAGTGGCACTGTCGGATACCTCCCGATTCGAGTTTGATTTACAGGTTCGGAAACTGCAAAACCTGGTTAATTTCTTTGAGGAAAGACTGCAAGGTTTTGACGAGTCCACGGTCAAAGGCAGTTATGACGGCTACAAAAACAAGGCTTACCTGGAGGTGGAGGTGCCAGCTTGGGAATACGAGAACATCAAATTCAAGGATGTTTATTTGCGGAGCAAATTGAATGGCCCAGAAGGCAGTTTGCAGGTGGGCGTCATTGAAACAGCATTCAGTGAAACGCAAAAGCTCTCGCCGATTTCTTTAATTGGAACCGTCTATTCCGATACCTTGGAATTCCTCATCATCTCTTCCAACTTCTACAAGATTTTGGACAATATCAACATCAACGGGATGTTGACCTTGGAGGAAAACAATGCCATGCGTATCAGTTTCAAGCCAAGCGATTTGGTAGTATTGAACGATACTTGGGCAATTAGCACCGACAACTACCTGAAAATCAGTGACAAAAGCGTTGAGACCAGCAATTTCATACTAAGTTCTGGACAAAGAACCATCGAATTGAGCAGTATCCGGGGCGAAGGCTTGGAATTGCAATTGAGCAACTATCCCATTGATTCTCTGGCTTTTATTAAAGATATCAAAAAGCACAAAATAGGGGGCACTGCCGACCTAACGGCAAGGGTAAAGAACGTTTTCAAGTTTGAAGGGCTTTCGACGCTGTTGCGAATCAACGACCTGACCATCAACGGCGACAATTACGGCGTGCTCCAGTTGGATGCCTCCGGCAACAGCATCAAAGAAACGGTCAAAGCAGCACTTTCCATTGAAGGGGACAGCTCCAAGCTAATTGCAGATGGCTATTTCAACCCGCCCGGCTTTGTGGCAGCCGATGGACAAAAATGGATAAAATCCGAGCCGCTTTATTTTGATTTTGATGTGGACATCGAGAAGTATCCGGTGAAAATCGTGAACTACTTCGTGCCAGAGGTGCTCAACCCAAAAGGCAGTATCACCGCTACTGATGTGAAATTTAGTGGCCTTCCTTCCAAACCCGACATCAGCGGGCTTGCCCAAGTGAACGGCGTTGAATTTGGCATTAAGCCAATCGGTGTAACGTATCGGGTGCCCACCGGGCAGGTAACCATTAACAACCGGATTTTTGATGCAAGAGGAACCTGGGTTTATGACCGAGAAAACAACAAGGCCATGTTGGATGGTGGCATTACTCATAACCATTTAAAGAATTTTGGGCTTGACCTCACCATATCCACTGAGAAAAACAAGCCTTTCATCGGGATGGAAACCACCGAAAGGGACAACCCCGTTTTCTATGGAAGAGCAATTGGGTCGGGTTACGTCCGTTTCACGCAGACTTTCCAAAAGCCTGAATTGGAGGTGGTGGCTACAACCAAGGAAGGCACCTATCTTTATTTGCCGATGAAGGACGAGGTGGGTAAAGACGATACCAGCTTCATATTCTTCCCGCAGCCCACAATTGAAACCAAAACCGCCACCGGCAAACAAACCGACCCCCAAGAATTGCGTGGTTTGAACATGCATTTTGACGTGGACATAACGCCGGAGGCCGTCATGGAAGTGGTTTTTGACCGCACTTGGGGCGATGTACTCAAAGGCACGGGCAGCGGCAATTTGAAGGTTGACCTGACCCGTGAAGGCGATTTTAAAATCAATGGGGGTTTTGAAGTGGCAACGGGCCAATACCTTTTCACCTTGATGAACGTCGGCCTCAATAAGTCCTTTTCGGTGGATAAGGGCGGGCAGATTTTCTGGAGCGGCGACCCCTACGATGCCACCATAAAAATCAATGCTACCTATTCGGGTTTGAGCACCTCGGTCTATAGCCTGATTTCGGAGTATTTGGCTTTGGCATCGGAGGATGTGCAAGAAATTGCAAGGTCGAGCACGCCCGTACACCTTACAATGGGCCTTAGCGGCAAGCTCTTAAAGCCTGATATTCAATTCAATATCAGTTTTCCGGGCATCCCGTCAGAGGTGCGCAGCTATGTCGAAAACAAAATGCTGACCGTTCGCCGGGACGCCAACGAATTGAACCGTCAGGTTTTTGGCCTTTTGATGCTGGGGCAATTCCTGCCATCGGGTTATGCCATTCAGGCGGGCGATATTGGCATCAATACGCTCAGTGAAATGCTTTCCAACCAAGCATCCATTTATTTGACCGAATTTTTCTCGGAGTTCTTGACCGGAAAGAACCTTGTTCAAGGCATTGACTTGGATATTTCCTTCAAACGATTCACTACTTCAAGTAGCAATTTGGGTAATTCGGTGAGCAGTTTCACCAACAACGAATTCCGCTCCAAGCTCACTGTCATCGTGAACGATAGGTTTTCGGTGCAAGCTGGAACAAGGGTGGGAAGCCAGACTTATTACGGTACGAGCGGCTTTTGGGCAGGGGAATTTACCTTGGAATACGTGCTTACCAAAGACCGCCGCCTAAAACTCAGGATGTACGCCAATACCGCCACCGACCCAGCTTTTGGCAAAAGGAACAAACAAGGATTGGCCTTGAGCTATAAAAGGGAATTTGACTCTTTCGTCGAGCTTTTTGAACAGACCAAACAGAAGCGCCAGAAAAGGAAATTGCTCAAGTCTAATTAGAAGACTTTTTCAATTCAATATAAACGGGCAAATGGTCACTGTACCCACCAAAATAACGGTCGCCACCGTAGGTCCGGCTAGGCGAAAGGCCGTATTTCTCATCTTTATACATCATCCAATCAGCTTGGAAGATTTGGGCATTTGAAAATTGCACAATCTTGTTTTCCTGCAGTAAATTACCGGAAAGGATAATTTGGTCGAGCATGTTCCAATCGCCCCGAAAGCGGTAGCTTCCTTTGTCGGCTTGTTGCAAATTATAAAAGCAATTGTATAGTTCAGCTTGCGCAATGTCTTTCGTAATTGGCTGAGCGTGAAGACTTTCGCTCATGCTTGTATTGGTCGGCTCATCGTTCATATCGCCCATGACGATGATATTGGCCGAATTGTCCTTTTTGAAAATTGCCTCCACTTCTTTCCGGATTTGCCCCGCAACATACATGCGCCTCGGTTCTGTTTCCTTCTCACCATCACTTCTCGATGGCAAATGCGCTATTATCAAATGAACCACGGTGCCTTCGCCGTACTCGCCTTTTACGACCAAGAGGTCACGGGTAGTATAGTCCGGTTTGTCGGGAATCATGCCGACGGGAAACTTGATACGAACGGTTTTTGAGTCCTTGACGGTGAACATCTTTTTTTTGTACAAAAGCGCCACGTCAATTCCCCTGAAATCGGGCGACTCGAAATGCACAATGCCGTAATCATGGGCTTTTAAGCTGGTTTTGCTACAAAAATCTTGGAGCACAAGTTCGTTCTCCACTTCTGCCAACCCTATCAAAGCAGGAAATTCCATGCCTTCTATAACTTTCGCTAGATGCTCCAATTTGGTTTGATACCGTTCTTGCGTCCAGTTTTTTTTGCTGCTGGGCAAGAATTCTTCATCTGGCGTGGCCGGGTCATCAACTGTGTCGAACAAATTTTCGACATTGTAGAAGGCAATCCTGTTGTCGCCAACCGTGGCAGGTGCTTGGCTTGTCGTTTTGGCAGATTTTGAAACGGCACAGCCAAAAATCAAAAGTGAAAGCCCAAGAAGTATGATTTGTTTTTGCATGGCAAACTTGATTATTGGGGCAAAGGTGGTAAACCTTCGACTTAATAAGCGTCTGCATGGGCCTTTTAACGCAAATTCTTGATAAAACCTTGAAAACTAATACTTTGCGGATTAAAAAATCAAGTTAAATTTGGGTTTTCGTTCATTCGTTTAGTATTCTTTTTTCCAAACCGCCATGAAAACATTACAAACCATTCAGAACGAACTTCGGGAACTGGTCGTACAAGGCAACGATTTGGTGCTTGCTGCACTGAAAAAAATGCTCAAGCCCGGCACTGATAGGTATAAGGATTACCTCGCACTTGAAGGGCGATACCAAGACATCAGCCGCCAATTGTTGCAAGGCGTGGTCTCCAATGAAGATGCCACCTTGGAATTCAACAAGATTCGTCAATCCATCATTGATTTTATTGATGGTCTCCTAGAGAGCGACCTTCCCGAACTCTCTTCAAGCGCCACCTCCGAAACGGGCATT
>JADLHE010000326.1 GCA_020848965.1 Saprospiraceae bacterium | reverse complement strand
TGCTTTTGTCTTCAATGGCAGCTCTTAGTCCCTCCAAGTTCACCGAATACTTATAGAATGGCCGAAGTGACGCTACTTCATCAATGTACTTTATATCTCTGGCAGCAAAAAGTGAAATTTGGGTGTAGGGTAGCTTGAAAATTTGCATGAAAATGGTTGGTTCTGACTGTTTTATACTTTTTGGCCACGCATAGCCTCTTGAATGACTACATCCATTGCCCTGTGAGCCAATGGAGCCGTAAAATCGTTCAGCGTTTTAATTGCATTGTTAATTAAATCCTTGTCTGAGCCGTCAACGGCAGTTTGCAGTGAAGACTTCAATTCTACAATGCTCCCATATTCTGACGCTGTTAGAAGTGATTTGTGTTGAACAATGAATTTATCGGTAGAAAGTAAGATGTGGCTCGCCTCGTTCTTTGCTTCTAGTAATGCTCTTGTGCTCATATCGTTTTGTGCGTGTTTGATAGAATCCAAAAGCATCATGGCCATTTCTTCTTCACTGATACCGTAAGTAGGTTTGATTTCAATTGCCTGTTCAAGTCCCGACCGAAGCTCCTTTGCTTTGACTTTGAGAATGCCATCGGCATTTAGTATAAAATGCACTTCAATTTTAGGAAGCCCGGCAGGCATGGGCGGTATGCCCTTCATTATGAATTCCCCAAGTTTCCGGTTATGTTCAACGAGGTCTCTTTCTCCTTGGTAAACTGCGATTTTGAGGTTTTTTTGGCCGTCAACTGAAGTGGTGTACTGCCTACCCACTTTAGCTGGAACTTTGGTGTTTCTTGGCACAATGCTGTCCATTAATCCACCGACTGTTTCAATGCCCAAAGAAAGGGGAGTAATGTCTAACAACAATATGTCTTTTTGATTGCCAGCAATGATATCGGCTTGTATCGCTGCACCTAAAGCCACAACTTCGTCTGGGTCAAGTTTGTCAAACACTTCTTTGCCGAAAAATTCACTGACACTTTGCTTCACCAAGGGCACCCTTGTGGAGCCACCCACCATGACAATATGTTGGATGTCTTTTGCCGTGAGTTTGGCGTCTTTCAAAGCAAATTGACAGGCTTGGATGGTCTTTTCAATAAGCGGTCGAATCAAACTTTCAAATTGAACCTTTGAAATTTGAAGGTGTTGACCTTCCAAAAGACTCTCAAAATCACTGTTTGCGCTGAGGTGTTTCTTCGCTTTTTCAGCAACGAGCCTTAATGCTTGCTGGCCAGATTTTGAGCTGAAATATGGGTGCTTCGATAGATTGTAGGCATGCATCCAAAAATCAAGAATGCACCTATCAAAATCGTCGCCACCAAGAAAAGTATCGCCATTGGTCGAGAGAACCTCAAATATGCCATCCTGTATCTGAAGGATGGAGATGTCGAAAGTACCACCACCTAAGTCGTAACCGGCACTTGTTTCGGCGTTTTCCTTTCCAAGGCCATAGGCCAGACTGGCAGCAGTAGGCTCGTTTCCTATGCGTAAAACATCCAGCCCAGCCAATCGTCCCGCATCTCTAGTCGCCTGCCTTTGAGCATCATTGAAATAAGCTGGAACGGTGATGACTGCCTTTGTCACCAGTTTACCTAGGGCTAGTTCAGCATTCGATTTTAATCGTTTTAGAATTTCGGCAGAGAGTTCGATGGGTGAGAAAAATCTGTCACCAACTTTGATTTTTACCAGGTTCTCTGTTCCATCATCAATGATGCTGTAGCCAAGGTGGGATTCCACTTGTTTCAAATCATTGAACGACTTCCCCATCAGCCTTTTGACGGAATAAATTGTACGGTTTGGGTCATCCACCAAGTGATTTTGAGCATTCGTGCCTACAGAAATTTCTCCTGCATTGCTGAAATGGACAATTGATGGCACTAAACAGAGTTGATTGTTTGCATCTTTGATAGCCACTGGTTTTTCACCCTCCATGAAGGCAACCAAGGAATTTGTCGTGCCGAGGTCTATTCCAACAATTGTCTCTGATATCGCTTCAGCAATCCCGCCCTTTCTTAAATCTATGGAAAATTTGGCCATTTACCCTTTATTTTTTCAATTTTTTGAAACTTTTTCAGTTACATTTTAGAAATTTGACGTCACAGAAAAAATGCAAATTTAGACAATAACAGATCTCTGATGGAGAAGTTTTTATGAAGAAGATTGATTTAGTATTTTATCTTCAAACAATGTTTGCGTAATTCAAAAAAATCTAACTACATTTGCAAAAATTTCTTCAAAGGCACTTTGATTGCACCAACTTCAAACTGAGATTAAGCTTTCACCTCAAGTGAACTCTGTTATCACATATTAGTCTCAATACTGATTAGTAATGGGGAAATTTTCTGCTTTGAAAAAAATGACCTTGTTACTAATGAACTCAAAATTTAGTTATGAAGCAAGTTAAACTACTCTTCTTAATTGTTTGCCTGCCTATTCTGGTAAGTGCTCAACAAAAATGGGGCGGAGGCCTTTTCATTGGAATGTCCAACTATTGGGGGGATTTGGTTGAACCAAACTGTCCTCTTTTCAAACAAGCTGGACCAGCCTTCGGTATTTCTCTCAGAAATCAAATTTCCCCGCTGTTGGCCTTGCGTGGTAGCCTTAACTATGGCAAACTGCAAGGGAATGATAAAAACTACGACAGAAACGAAGGTAGAGGGTCAAGCTTTAACAAGTCCCTCTTTGAATTGGGTCTGGTTGGCGAATTTGACATCCTCGGCAAGCATCGGTACAACGGCACTACTTTTAGGAAGACGCTGTCTCCTTATCTGATTGGTGGTGTTGGATTGGGCTTTGGCGATCCAAAACCTAAGGTTGGAGAGCCTGATTATAGCAAAATTAACTTTGCTATCCCAATGGGACTTGGTATCCGTTATGATATTTCAAGCAAGGTTTACCTTGGTCTTGAATATGTCACAAGGGCCACTTTCACTGATGACATTGATGGTATTTCTACTTCCACCGGTAATCCTGAGGAAAACGACTGGTACAATTTCGGTGGCCTCAAAATCGGCTTCATGTTTGGTGACAAAGACTCCGACAATGACGGAGTTGCTGACGAAGAAGATTCTTGCCCAACTATTGCTGGTGCTGTTGCGCTTAGTGGTTGCCCAGACACCGACGGTGACGGTATTGCTGACAAAGATGATACTTGTCCAAATGAAGTCGGTGAACAGCGCATGAATGGCTGCCCAGACCGTGACGGCGATGGTGTTGCTGACAATGCTGACGATTGCCCAGACAATGCTGGTCTGCGTCGCTTCTCTGGCTGCCCTGACACAGATGGCGACAATATCATTGACAAAGAAGATAATTGCCCAACTGTAGTTGGTATTGCAGCAATGAACGGTTGCCCTGACTCTGACCGTGACGGTATTACGGATGACAAGGATGCTTGTCCTAACGACCCAGGTACACCAGAATTGAGCGGCTGCCCTGACACAGACGGTGACGGTATCGCCAACAATGTGGATGAGTGTCCGAACGACCCAGGTGTGAAGAAATTCAATGGTTGTGCTGACAGCGACAACGATGGCTTCGCCGATCCAAAAGACAAATGCCCAACACTGGCTGGCCCAAATGAAGGCTGCCCAGAAATAAAGTCTGAAGACAAGAAGGTGCTTGACCTTGCCATGCAAAATGTTCAGTTTGAAACAAGCAGCGCTAAATTGATACCTTCTTCGGTTAAAATCCTTGACCAAATCGCTGAAATCATCAAGCGGTATCCAGGTTATGGCCTTTCAATTGATGGCTACACTGACAGTCAGGGCAATGACTTTGCAAATCAACAATTGTCTGAGGCTAGGTCAAAGACTTGTTTCGACCACTTAGTTAGCAAAGGGGTTGACAAATCCTTGATGACCTATACAGGTCACGGTGAAAGCGACCCAATTGGTGATAACGCTACCTCTGAAGGTCGGAAGAAAAACCGTAGGGTTGTTTTCCAACTCAAAGTGAAGTAATCTATACCTCCAAATTCGGAAAACAAAAAATCCTTCATCGGTATTCGGTGAAGGATTTTTTGTTTATTAAAGTTTGAAAAGAAATCTAAGTAGTTTGGATTAGAAGCAGCTAAGCTGAAATTAGTGCAGCCAATCGCTTTTTCTTTTCTTTCTTTTTGCTTTCTTTTACTTCGAAGCTGAACCCATGCGCCTCCAACTGCTGGTATCTTTGTTTGTTGAATTGATAAAGTTTGGCGGGGCGGTGTGGCACTCCCTCCTGAAATTGGTCCAAGTCAATCAATAGGCTCGTGGATAGGATTTTTTTCCTGAAATTTCGCTTGTCCAACTCCTCCCTAAGCAATGCTTCGTAAAGGTGTTGCAATTCAGTCAAAGTAAATTTAGGTGGCAAAAGCTCGAAACCTACTGGTCGAATCCGAACCCTTTGCGTCAGCGCATTGAAGCAGTTTTCCAAAATTGCATTGTGGTCGAAGGCAAGTTCTGTCTTCATTGTAGATTCTACATTGTGCCACTCCACATTTTGTGCGAATGATGCTGCCTTCAATGCAAAATCGCTGATTTTCACCAATGAAAAATAGGCAATCGTGATTACCCTGCCCAAAGGGTGACGGTTTACCGCACCAAATGTGTGGACCTGTTCAAGGTAAACGTTCTTGAGGCCCGTCAATTCTTCCAAAACCCTGTATGCTGCCGTATCAAGGTCTTCATTGGGGTAAACTAGGTCGCCGGGCAATGCCCAAAGCCCATTGTACGGGTCGGTGCCCCTTTTTATCAGGAGCACCTTTAAATCGCCCTCGTCAAAGCCAAAAATCACGTTGTCAACCGAAAAGGCAGACTTGAAAAAATTGTTTTCTCCGTTCATATTATCCTGTCAATTGTCGGCGGTGAAGATAAGGGCTTTGGGAGAAAAACCACACAAATCGGCGTAAGAACAACACTAACCTGTTTTAGCGACTAAATGAAGTCGGATAAATCAGTATTCTCACCTTTTAGCTAACTTGGCCCCCAACAATTCTACTGGCAAACATGAACCTGGAAAACGCAAAGGCTGCCCTCAAGAAATACTATGGTTATGACAGTTTTCGCCCGCTGCAGGCAGAAGTAATTGAAGCCATTTACCAGAAAAAAGATGTGCTGTTGCTGATGCCCACCGGTGGGGGCAAATCCGTGTGCTTTCAAGTCCCTGCCGTCACGATGGAGGGCGCTTGCGTGGTGGTCTCCCCGCTCATTTCCTTGATGAAGGACCAGGTAGAAGCGCTCAGGGCCAACGGCATTCGAGCTGCCTATCTGAATAGCTCATTGGCATACAGGGAACAACAAGAAGTAGAAAACGAACTGTTTAATGGCCGCCTCGATTTGCTCTATACTTCCCCGGAAAAAATGGCCTCGCAAGAGTTCCTGCCCTTGCTTCGGGCCTCCAAAATCTGCTTGTTTGCTATTGACGAGGCGCATTGCATCTCGGCTTGGGGGCACGATTTCCGGCCAGAGTACCGCCAATTGCGCTTCTTGAAGAACACCTTTCCGCAAATTCCCGTCATTGCCCTTACGGCTACCGCAGATAAACTGACTAGAAAGGACATCATCGTTCAGGCAGAGCTGAGAAACCCTGAGGTCTTCATTGCCAGCTTTGACAGACCAAACCTAAGCCTTGAAGTCAGGCCCGGTCGCAAAAGGTTGGAGCAAATCATTGATTTCATCGAAAAGCGGGCCAACCAACCAGGCATCATCTATTGCACCGCACGAAAAACGACGGAAATGCTGGCCGAAAAGCTGAAGGCGGAAGGTGTCAACGCTGCTGCTTACCATGCTGGCCTCGATGAACGGACCCGGCCCAAAGTTCAAGAGGATTTCATCAACGACCGCACAACGGTCATCTGCGCCACGATTGCCTTCGGCATGGGCATTGACAAATCCAATGTGCGTTGGGTCATTCACTACAACCTGCCAAAGAACATCGAAGGCTATTACCAGGAGATTGGCCGCTCCGGCAGGGATGGTGCCGATGCTGATACCTTACTCTTTTACTCTGCAGGCGATTTGGCAATGCTCCGGGAGTTCATTATGGACGGTGAGGGGCAGCATCGGGACATCCAATTGGCGAAGCTGGAAAGAATGCACCAATACGCCACTTCGCTCATTTGCCGAAGGAAAATCCTATTGAACTACTTCAACGAAACGATGCTCGACAACTGCGGCAACTGTGATGTGTGCAAGAACCCGCCGCAGCATTTCGATGGAACAATCGTGGCGCAGAAGGCACTTTCGGCGGTCAGTCGACTGGAAGAGCAAGTAGGCACGGGAATGTTGGTGGATGTGCTGCGTGGCTCGAAAAGCTACAACCTCATTTCCAATGGCTATGACAAAATCAAGACCTACGGAGCCGGAAAGGACATCCGGCAAGAGGAATGGTTTTTCTACCTAGAACAACTCATCAACCAAGGCTTGCTCGAAATCGCCTTCGACGACCACAACAAGGTCAAGTTGACCGACGGCAGCCGTGCTGTTTTGTTCAATGGGCAAAAGGTGGAACTCGTGAAGGCGGAAACCTTCCAAAAAAGGAAAGAGGAGGAGGAAGCCAAAGCACCGACCCGCACCAAACGAACCAGCGAACGGGAACGGGTGCGTGACGAACTCTTTGAGCACCTTCGGGAGCTACGCCTTGACATGGCTAGGCAGAAAGGCGTTCCACCTTATATCGTCTTTAACGATGCTACCTTGGAGGAAATGGCCGCCGCCCGACCAACCACCGAGGCCGACCTCAGCAAAATCAGTGGGGTGGGGGAGCAGAAGCTTCAGGAGTATGGACGGGCCTTTTTGGATGCAATCCAAGATTTCCTATTGGCCAAGAAAGACGAAGGCATCCGCATCACTGGCTCCACTTACCTCGAAACTTTTCGATTGTACAAGCAAGGCGCTACCGTGGATGAGATTGCGGCACAACGTGGCATCGCACCATTAACCGTCTTCTCGCATTTGGCACATTTGTATGAAAAGGGCGAAAACGTGAACATCTGGGCGTTTCTGAACAAAGCCGAAGCACAACGGGTGGCCGAGGCCGTACACGACATGGAACCGCCCATCAAACTGCAAGATGTGTTTACGAAGCTGAATGAGGAAGTAACTTATGAGAAGATTCGGTTAGGAATTGCTTGGTACAATAAGCAAAAACGGTAGTCGGTGGTCGGCTAACGGTGGACGGTATTTGTACCGCTTGTGTCATCCCTTTGGGGAACGTCCAAATGTAGAGGTTGTAGGTACT
>JADLHE010000325.1 GCA_020848965.1 Saprospiraceae bacterium | reverse complement strand
TGCTGCTGCCCACCCGAAAGCTGCGCCGGGAACAGGTCTTTTTTTCCCACAATATTGAAGCGGTCGAGGATGTCGGCCACGAGGCTTTGGCGGTCGGACTTGCTTACGCCCTTGTACAGCAGCGGCATTTCGATGTTTTCATACACCGTCAACTCGTCAATTAAATGATAGGCCTGGAACACGAAGCCAATGCTGTGTTTGTGCAGTTCCGTGCGGCGTTTTTCATTGAAGGTATGCACGGGTTCGTCATAAAAGAAATATTCGCCATTATCCGGTTTATCCAACATCCCGATGATGTTCATCAGCGTGGATTTGCCTGAACCCGACGGCCCCATAATGGTGAGGAATTCGCCTTTATTCACATCGAATGTGATATTGCGAAGTACCCAGGTTTTATTGGAACCAGTATTGTAATAGCGTTCTATATTATTCAGCTTAATCATCTTCTTTTAATGATGAATTATGAATGATAAATGATGAATCAGAGGTAGCGTTTCACCACGTTCTCCGTCACCACTTTCCCATCCAGCATTCGGATGATACGATTGCCGAACTCGGCGCAGTACTGCGAGTGCGTCACCATGAGGATGGTCGTTCCGGTGGCGTTCAGGTCGGCGAGGATTTTCATTACTTCGTCGCCATTGGCGGAGTCGAGGTTACCCGTCGGCTCGTCGGCAAGGATGAGCTTGGGCTTGTTCACCACGGCCCTGGCCACGGCCACCCGCTGCTGCTGACCGCCGGAAAGTTGCTGCGGGAAGTGGTTGCGACGGTGCATGATGTTCATGCCTTCCAGCAGTTCCTCCACCCGTTTTTTTCTTTCTGTTGCTGGCACTTTGGTGTAGAGCATGGGCAGTTCCACGTTCTCATAGACCGTGAGTTCGTCAATGAGGTTGAAGCTCTGGAAGACGAAGCCGAGGTTGTTCTTGCGCACATCGGCCCGCTTGCGCTCGCTGAGCTTGCCCACCTCCTGTTCGTTGAAAAAATATTCGCCCGCCGAAGGGTTGTCAATCATGCCCAGCACGTTCATCAGCGTGGATTTACCGCAGCCGGACGGCCCCATCACGGACACGAACTCGCCTGCTTTAATCTCTATATCCACACTGTTTAATGCCGTGGTTTCCACCTCGTCGGTGCGGTAAACTTTGGATAGTTGGACTGTTTTTATCATTGTGATTGATTGTTATTATTGTTGGATTGTTGAATTGTTATTATTGCCAAATTGCTTGATTGTCGTTATTGTCGAATTGTCATGGTTCACGTTATGAGGACAACAATCAAACAATAATAACAATTCAACAATAAAACAATTAAACAATCATTTCAAGACCAGCACATCCTTATCCCCATAATTATCATAACTATTGGTGATAACCTTGTCGCCGGGTTTTAATCCTTCGAGAACTTCGTAGTAATTGGGGTTTTGGCGACCAAGTCGCACGGTTTGTTTAATGCCATTGCCCGTAGTCGGGTCAACGATATAGACCCAATTACCGCCCGTGGACTGGTAAAAACCACCCCTTGCCAATAAAACCGCCTCTTCTTCGGCGCTTAATTCCAATTTAACCGTGACTGACTGGCCACGCTTGATATTCTTTGGCGCTCCGCCAATAAATACCATATCCGCCTCGAAAGAACCATTGGATACCTGCGGATAAATCTTCGATATTTTAAGCGTATAATTTTCGCCCGCCAAAGTGAAGGTGCCTTGCTGCTCCACAGCGATTCGGGAGATATAGAACTCGTCAATGCGTACCCGGATTTTAAATGCCGAGAGGTCGTCAATCTGCCCGATGTTCTCGCTGCGGGCCACGCTCTCGCCCAGTTCCTTGGTGAGACCGGAAAGCTGGCCGGAAATCGGAGCCTTCACGATAAGTTGGTCGAGGCTCTGCTTGGTGATGCCGAGGTTGCGCTGCATCAAATCCAGCGAAGAGGTCATCTGCTGCTGTTGGAGGTTCTGATAGGCAGAGTCTTTTTTCAGGGTGGCTTTCAGCATTTTGCGACGGGCAGCGAGGTAAACGGCCTCGTCTTCCATCTCTTCCAGTTCCACTGCCGAAATCACGTTGGTCTTGAACAATTCCCGGTTGCGTTTTAGCCGCTTTTCTGTCGTATTTATCAGATTATCAACCTGTAAGGCCTGCTCCTTCATGCTCAGGCTTTGCTGTTCCATGAGCAAGGAGGTATTGCGGATTTGGTTGATTTGCGAAATGATGTTCGCCTCTTGGTTCAGGTAGTTCACCATCAAATCGGGGTTGGAGAGGCGCAGGATTTGCTGGCCTTTTTGCACGATGGCGCCGTCCTCCACGAACTTCTCCTCCACCTTGCCGCCTTCGATGGCGTCCATGCGCACGGTGCGCAGCGGCAGCACCACGCCCGTCACCGGGATGAACTCCTGGAACTTGTTCTTTTCCACCGTGGCCACCGTCAGGCGGTCGGAGGTGACGTTGAGCTTGCTCACGCCTGCATTCTTGTAAAAGTTGCGGCCCACAAAACCCAAGCCCAGTACTACCGCAGCGATGATGCCGATGCGAAGGGGCGTCCAATTTTTCTTTTCGATTTTCTTATCCATTTGCTCCATTTGCGGTGGCATTTTATCGCCATGCCAAGAATGGATTCAATGGATATGCCAATAAAATTAAGTAATTGAAAATCAGCTTTTTGTAAATAGAAATAAAAATCTTTGGCTGGAGAGTGTTCGTTTTCGGACAGTGGGGTGTTCGGATTGGGACGGTGGGAATAGTGGATTCAATCACCCAACGCCTTTTGAAGTTCCTCCAATTCCTTGTCCCGCCTATAGTACCCCGTTTCTTCGATGAGCCGTGCCGCCTCCGCTACGTGTGGGCGGGCCTCCTCCGGGCGGGCTTGGGCGAGGCGCAGTCTTGCCATTTCGAGGTGGTAGTCGGTGAGGTGGAGGCGCATGCCGAATGGTTCGGCCTTGTCGAGGACTTCTTCTGCGGCTTGCCAGTGGACTAATACATGGCGTGGGTAGTGCTATCTGAGAAAGGTTTTAATTGCCACTTTCCTCGTCGTCTAGAATCGCCCTTAACTTCTGCTCCAATTCAGCCCGCTCGGGCAAGTAGAGTTGGTATTTGGCGACAAAAAGGTTGGCGTTGATGTTTCCCGTAGCGTAACGCACAACCAGTTCATGCTTCTCACGGGCGAGAATGATACCAACAGGTTCATTGTCGCCAATCGTGTTCTCTTCCTCCCGGAAGTAGTTGAGGTAAAAATTCATCTGTCCGATATCGCCATGCTCCACCTCGTCTTTTTTCAGGTCAATCAGCACGAAACACTTCAAAATGCGGTGATAGAACACCAAATCCACATGAAAAAAGCGACCGCCTATCTGAATCTTGTACTGGCGACCCACAAAGGCGAAGCCTTTGCCCAATTCCAGCAAAAACTGTTGCAATTGCGTAATTAATCTTTCTTCCAGATGGCTTTCGTGCCAATTATGCGGCTCTGGCATCTTCAAAAATTCAAGGATAAAAGGGTCACGAAGGATGTCCTCTGGGCTTTCAGCGATTTGTCCAGATTGGGCAAGTTTGAGCACGCCCGCTTTGTCTTTGCTGCTGGCAAGGCGATGAAAAAGCAGGCTCTTTTTCTGGCGTTTGAGTTCCCGAACCCCCCAGCCTTCGATTTCGGTCTGCTTCATGAAAAAAGAGCGTTCGAGCGGGTCGGATATTTTCAAAATCTCCACGATGTGATGCCAGCTCAATTTTGGGGACAGTGTTCCCAAAATTGGGTATTCTAGGAAAAACATCCTCATATAGTTGATATTCGTGTGGTTGTACCCGCCTCCGAGCCGGGCAGTCAGGTCGTGGGAGAGGTTATGCAGCAGTTTGGAACCGTATTCCGCCCGCTCCTTGCCGTTCTGCTCGTACTGCACGATGTGCTGCCCGACGTGCCAATAGGTCACGACCATGGATTGGTCAATAGCGGCAACCGCCCTTTTGCGCCCATCATTGACCGTTTGTTCGATTTGGGCGATGAGGTGGCTGTAAGCTTCGGTGGCTGGCAGGTTTGGCTTGCTCATGTCGTTTGTTTGATTCGGATGAGGCGAATAAGAAGCAAAGTTAAAAAATTGGCTATGTTATCGCCTTTTGCAGTTCCTCCAATTCCTTGTCCCGCCGATGATACCCCGTCTCCCCGATGAGCCGTGCTGCCTCCGCCACGTGCGGGCGGGCATCCGCTGGGCGCTCCTGTGCGAGGAGCAGCCTTGCCATTTCGAGGTGGTAGTCGGTGAGGTGGAGCCTCATGCCGGATGGCTCGGCGATGTCGAGGACTTCTTCGAGGTCTTCTTCGGCGGCTTGCCAGTTTTGGGTGTGGCGGTGGTAGGCGGCGCGGGCGAGGAGGGCGAGAGGAATGTACTCTTGATTTCCAGCCTTTCTCAACTGATTTATAGCTTCATCTAAATTAACAATGCCACTTTGAATAGCTTCATTTTTACTTAAATACTCATTTGAGTAGGATATTCCAATTATTAATCTATTTAGTCCAAAGTCTAACAGATTGCACCACCCTTCACTCTCTAATTTAAGATTTGTTATTCCTCTATTCAAAACTTCCTCTACTCTATTTAAATGAAGCAAAAATACTCCATAATAAAACCCCCCTTTTGAATATAAATTTGGATAGTCTGGCTGTGATGTTGCTTGTATCTTTTCTGCTTCTTTAAAAAGGAAATGGGCATCTTCAATTTCCCCTCTTTGAAACAGAGCATTTGCAAGTGTTATTCTGTTTATCACCAACTGAAAAATATCATAACTTCGATTAACCAAGACTATACCCCTTAACCCGTATTCTACAGCAAGGCTTAAATTCCCTATTGAAACATTTGTTTGATTTAAGTTTGATATTTCAATAGATGCACTTTTCCAATCACAAATGCTAATGAATATCTGCAAACTTACAACTTCAAGTTCAAATGCCTTACTAAGTTGCCCGATAGCTCTGAAGGCATAAGCTGTCCAACTAATTATTAGTGCTTTCAATTTGTCAGGCATGACATCTGAAATGACAGTCCAATTATCTTTGAAAAAATAAGAAAGTAAAGCAAATTCATAACTATATCCGCCTAACTTAAGTGTTAAAAAATTTTCATTCATTCTTCTGATGCGCATCCAATATGTTTCATTGCCGATTTCGAAATACATTCCCGCCCCACACCCATGCCTCACCGCCAAAAACAGCGGCTCCATCTCTTCCAGCGTATCCGGCAAATATTTCCCATACAACTTCTCCGGCAGCCCCTTATAATATTCATACAGCGCCCCATGCGCCGCCTTCCATTGCTCCGGCTGCTCCTTTTGAAACACCTCCTCAAAATGCTCCCGCACCAACGGATGGCAGTCCACTTCCGCTGGGTCATGTCTGCTTTCTTCGTAAACAAGCCGATGGCGGCGCAGTGTGGCGAGGGCATCGGGCAGGTTCAGTGACGGGTCTGCCACGGCGATGACCTCACGGGTCACGGGCCTATCAAACAGCCCCAACAACCGCAGCAGCCGTGCAGCTTCGGGCTTTCCATTATCGAGTAGCCATCGCTCAAACGCCGCAATCACTCGCCGGGGATGCCTCCCCTTCTCCTCCGGCACCTCCAAATCGGGGATATTGGCAGCCGCTTCGATGGGCTGGCCGGGCTGTGTGGCCAGCCAAGTCGCCAGCAGGTTGATGGCAAGGGCATGGTTGCCGAAGCTGGCAATGGTAGTTTCCAGTGCCTCGTCGCTGCCCTGCACGCCGTATTTCCCTGCCGAGCGGAGGATGGTCTTTGCCGCCTCGGTCGAAATCTGGTCGAGGTGTTCGATGCGGATGAACTGTTCCTGTCGGGGCATGCCCGCCAGCGGCACACGGCTGGTGACGACGCAAAGCCCTTGGTTTTTCTTTGCCAGCTCCCTCACCAGCACGAACAGCGCCGGGTCTGTGGTTTTTCCTTTGTCCCCCACGCCGCCCTCCTGCAAGGGTTCCAGCCCGTCGAGGATGAGCAGGGTGCGGTGCTCGTTCACGAGGCGGGCGAGGCGTTTGCCCTTTTCCCAAGGAGAGGTCAGGGTCGTATCTGTATCCCCAAACCATTCAAGTGCTTTTTGGATAAAACTGTCGGCGCTCGTCACCTTTTCGCCCGTGCCTTGGCTGAAAAACGAGGTGGCAAGCACCCTGCCCGCTCCCCGGAAATTGTCGTTTTTCAAAGCATTCAGCCATTCCGCCACGAGCAGCGACTTGCCCACACCGCCGTCGGCTGTGAAGCAGAGGACGTGGCAGTTGTCGTCGCCCCAGGCTTGGTCGAGCAGGTCGAGTTCCCGCTGTCGGTCGTAGAGGTCGGGGCGTTTGCCACCGTAGGGCAGGTAGGTGATGTTGACGAATTGCTCGTCCAAAGGCGGGTAGGTGGCTTTTGGAGGAGGCAGGTTGGAGGTGGTGGAGAGTTCGGAGATGAAGCGCCCTACCGATTGGGCGCCGACCGAATAGTTCGGGATGTCCAGTGAAATTAACTTGGATTTGATGGGTTCAGCGTAGGGCAATAGGTCGAGCGACCGCAGCAAATGTTTTTGGACTTCGGAGAAATTAGGCGTCCGCAAGACCAGCGTTTTCCGGCATTTCAGGATGGTATCCTTCAGAATTTCCCCCTCGCTCGCAAGAAGCTCTCTTTCGATGAAATGGACTTGCAATTTCGCTTCCTCGAATTTTGGCAGGAGTTCCGCATTTATCCAAGGTCGGTCAGTATCGTTGCAGAAGAGAAAGATATGGTTATATAGTTGGTCGTTGGAGTGGTTTTTTCCCTTTTTGGTTTCCTTTAAAATCTCCAACAAAAGCTGATAAATCTCCGTTTCCCCTGCTGTCCGGTTGAGGTTCACCGCCTTTTTATAATGGGTGAGGAAGAAAAACTCCTCCTGAGCCGGAGTGAAATCAACAAGCCGCTTCTCAAGCGTAAACCATCGGGTCAGTTGGCCAAATTGTATTTCAAAACTACCCTCGTCGAGTTCGCCGTACCAATAATCATGGATAATGCGGATGACGTTTTCCCGCCCATAAAACTGAAGCAGTTCCTTCGGTTTTCCCGCTTCTCCCAAAGCGACGATTGCCTCGGCATAGCGGTCAAGGAAGTCGCTTTCGTTGTCCGTGAATTTGTACTTGTTTTTCCAAACTTTCCAGTCAATGCGGTTGCCAGCCTGCCCAGCGACGAAGGTGCCAGCTTTGTCAATCAGCGAGCCTATAATTTCGACGGCGATGTTTCCCAGAAATTCGGACATATAGAGTGGTTGAATGGAGGGGCAAGATAGGGCAATGATTTGAGAAATCCTGTGTAGAACTGATTGTCTTGACAGGGATTAAAGAGGCCCTACCCCACAAATATCAAGGTCAAAATCGTCCCCTTCCCCACCTCGCTTACCACCTGGATATCCCCTTGGTGCTGCCGCATGATCTGCCGGGCGAGGCTGAGGCCAATGCCCGAACCCGTGGGCTTGGTGGTGAAGAACGGCACGAAAATCTGCTCCAAGTTCTCTTCTGGGATGCCCTGCCCATTGTCAGAGATGCGGATGAGGGTGCGCAGTTGCTCGTCCCGGTCGGCAATGATGAGCAACTTGCCGTCAGGGCTGGCCTGCACGGCTTCGAGGGCGTTTTTGATGAGGTTTATCAGCACTTGTTCTAGCAGGGTGGGGTCGCCCGTGATTTGCAGATTGGGCCGGAAAAACTGGAGGTCGAGCTGCACCCGCTTGGGCACTTCATGTTTGAAGAGCGTTAAAATCTGGTGCAGGAACGGCTCCAAGGCGATATGCTGCAACTGCACCTGTGGTATCTTCGTCAGTTTGCGGTAGTTTTCGGTGAAGGTCAGCAGGCCCGTGCTGCGTTTTTGGATGACCTCCATCGCTTGCGCAATATCGTCCATATTGTCGGGGTCGGCGCTTTTCAGCATATCCGCAGCAGACTGGCTGAGGCTGGCGATGGGCGTCACCGAGTTCATGATTTCATGCGACAATATGCTGATGAGTTTATGGTAGGATTTAATTTCTTCGCTAGATAGTTCGCCCGATAAATTAAAGAAGGTAAATAGCCTTATTTCGTCGGCTTTATTCTTTAAGGCAAAATGCCGAATGGCCACTTGCACCACCTCGTCATTAATCACCACTTTTTGCACAATGCGCTCGCCAACGGGCAGTGTTTCCAATACTTCGTGCAGTGCAGGGTCTAAATGTTTAAATGCGGTTAAATCTGGGAAATAAGATTTATGAAATATGGCTTTCAAGGCTTTATTGGCCAATAAAACCTTACCTGTTTTATCCAAGCAAAATATGCCCGTGTCCACGTTTTCCAGCACGAGGTGCATAAGTTGTCGGTCGGCTTCGTTTTGCGAGCGCAGGTCACGGAATTTATCGCTGATGGCATTGAATTCGGCGAACAATTTATAGTGCGGGTCGCCGGAAGAGAGCTTAGAATAAGTGCGAGTAAAATCATCGTACCGTATGCTCATCAGGAAATCGGCAATCTGCTGGTTGACGCTGTATATCGTTCTGAACAAATGAACCACCAAGCCAATAATAGCCAGCATGCCCAGCACCACCCACGGCATATTGTTCCGCTCCGTTCCGAAATAGAGCAGCATCACCGCCAGCATGAGCAGGAAAATCAGCGAAATAAGGAAAATGACCCTTGCCCGGAAGCTGTTGAGTGATTTCATAAACTGTGTTTCAGCCGCTTTTTTCGTTGCGCCGGCATTGCCATTAAATGGCTATGCATTGGCCAACGGCCAAAAATAGGCTTTGTCTTCAATAGTTTCATTTTTTGCAGCCTACCGCAGTCGCAGTGGCCGAAAGAAACCGCCAATTGCAAGGCGATGGATAAAAATTAAAGAACACCGGGTTTAATTCCGAGTACGCCACTACCTTCACCCGCAAAAAAAACGAGTGTCCAACCAACTTAAATACATCATCGTCCTGCTATCGCTAATAGCCGGCTTCCCAGCTTTTTCCCAAAAGAAAAACGCCGCTTTTGAATACCATATCCACCGCTCCCCGGAAGCCATCAAGGTGGATGGCGATGCCAACGACCCCGCTTGGCAACAGGCCGAACTCGTCACCGATTTTTACCAAGTGCTGCCGATGGACACGGGCCGGGCAGCCGTTCGCACCGAGGTTCGGATGCTCTACGACAACGACCACGTTTACCTTTTGGCCGTCAATTACGACCTTGCCACCGGGCCTTGGATGGTCGAATCGCTGCGGCGGGACTGGAACTTCGTGAAAAACGACAATTTCATTTTCTTCCTCGACCCCTTCGATGACCAGACGAACGGCTTCACCTTTGGGGCCAATGCGGAGGGGGCACCCTGGGACGGCATCCTGTACGATGGCGGCAAGGCTGACCTGAGTTGGGAGAGCCGTTGGTGGTCGGCAGTGAAGGCCACCGACGACCGCTGGGTGCTCGAAATCGCCATCCCCTTCAAGACGCTGCGCTACAAGCAGGGCATCAAGCAATGGGGCATCAATTTCAGCCGGAACGACCTGAAAACCACCGAAAAATCGGCCTGGGCGCCCGTGCCGAGGCAGTTCCCAACGGCCTCGTTGGCCTATACGGGCGTGCTCGTATGGGACGAAGCACCGCCCGCCGTTGGCACTAACCTCTCCGTGATTCCGTATGCACTCGGCGGCGTCAGCAAGGACATCGAAAACGATGGCGATACCAAATACCGCAAGGAAGTCGGCGTGGACGCCAAGATTTCCCTCACCTCCTCCCTCAACCTCGACCTGACGGTGAACCCCGATTTCTCGCAAGTGGAGGTGGACGTGCAGCAGACCAACCTCGACCGCTTCGAGCTGTTCTTCCCGGAGCGGCGGCAGTTTTTCCTTGAAAATGCGGACATCTTTGGCAATTTCGGCTACTCTGCCATCCGGCCTTTTTTCTCCCGCCGCATTGGGCTGCAAGCCCCCATCAAATACGGCGCAAGGCTCAGTGGAAAGCCCAACAAAGGCTGGCGCTTAGGTGCCATGACCATGCAGACGGACGGCTTCACCAACAAGGACAGCCTCTACACGCCGGAGCAGAATTTCAGCGTCGTATCGGTGCAGCGCAGGGTGGCGGCCCGCTCCTATATCTCCGGCATTTTCGTCAACAAACACACCTTCGATTACGACAAGGTGACGGACAAGGATTTCATTCGAGAGTACAACCGCAACCTCGGTTTTGAATACAACCTTGCTTCGCAAAATAACGCTTGGACCGGCAAGCTGCTTTATCTCAAATCATTTAGCCCGGGCCTGAAGGACGAGGACGACATCAAGGCAGGCAACCTCGCTTTCACCAACAAATGGTGGAGTTTCAATGCACAGTTCGAGAACGTGGGGCAGAACTTCCGAGCAGAAACGGGCTATGTGCCACGCACGGGCATCAACTATTTTAAACCATTGAATGGGTTCAATCACCTTTTGCTCACAGGCAGTCGGCTGTTTTTCCCAAAATCAAGTTGGCTGCTCAGCCACGGCCCCAATGTGAAAGTGGAGTATTATTTCAACGAAGAAATGAAACAGACGGAGAACGAACCCGTGCTGTTCTACAAGTTTACGTTGATGAACCGCACCGACCTCACTTTCTGGACGGCGCACAATTTCCAGCGGCTGGCCAACGATTTTGACCCCGTGAACCCCGGAAACCCAACGGAGACGCTGGCGGCTGGCACCGAGCATAGCTGGAACAGCTTCGGCACAGAGTTCGTCTCGAAGCCGCAAAGCCGCTTTACTTGGACGTTCAGTAGCCGATACGGCGGCTATTATGCCAATGGCACAAGGCTGCGGGTCGGCGGCGATTTGGGCTACCGTTTCCAGCCCTATGTGGCGCTGAATATTTCGACACAACTCAACCACATCGAATTCAAAACAGACAGCCGATTGCCGGAGGCGCTTAAAAACTCGAAGCATGACATCTGGCTCATCGGCCCCCGCTTGGACGTGACAGTGACGAACAAGCTGTACCTGACCAATTTCGTCCAGTACAACAGCCAGACCGAGAACGTGAACCTGAACCTACGACTGCAATGGCGCTACAGCCCGGCCTCCGACCTGTTCATCGTTTATACCAATAATTATTACTCGGATTTTGGCGCAGTGAAGAACCGTGCGCTGGTGCTGAAGCTGACGTACTGGTGGAACGTGTAGGAAGAATTGCTGTATTGTTGAATTGTTCTATTGTTTGCAAAGTATGCTTTGACCAACCAACAATAAAACAATTCAACAATTTGACAATTCAACAATCAGATAATTTTCCGCATCAGGAAATAGAGCAGCCCTGAAAGGATGACAGTGACGGGCAGCGTGAGCAGCCAAGCTAGGGCGATGTTTTTGATGGTGCCACCTTGCAGGTTTTTCACGCCTTTGGAGGCCACCATTGAACCAGCCACACCCGATGAAAGCACGTGCGTGGTGCTCACTGGGAGGCCAAATTGCGAAGCAAGGCCAATGGTGCTGGCCGCAATCAATTCAGCGGTGGCGCCTTCGGCGAAGGTCATGTGGCGCTTGCCAATTTTTTCGCCGATAGTGACAACGATGCGCTTCCAGCCTATCATGGTGCCTATACCGAGCGAAATGGAAATGATGATGATGCACCAAGTAGGTACATAAGACGTGTACTCGCCCAAATCTTTTATCTCGTGCTCGATGATTTTCCGGTCATTTTCATTGGAAATCACATAAGGCACGCCGAGCAGGGCCTCCATGTTTTTCTTCAAAATCGTGAAGCGCTTGCGCAATGAAAGGCGCTCCTTCACAGATTTGGGGTCGTGCTTCGCAATATCGGTCCGGAGTTTTTCGATGGACTCTTTTGCCTTGTCTAGTTCGGGCAGGGTCACATCCGTCGGCAATGCGCTGTAGATTTTTGTCAACGATTCATTGGCCGTGGCGGGTTCAAACCCAGGTGACAGGGCAAACTTCAAAGGCATGAAGGTCATCAGCACGATGAGCAACAGACCGATGCCTTTTTGTCCATCGTTGGAGCCGTGGAAAAAGCTGACGAGGGTGCAGGTAAAAATCAAAATGCCACGAATCCACCAAGGCGGTGTAGTGTCTGGTTCTGGTTCTTTGAAGATTTTTTTGTCCTTGACCACCTGCCGCAAGATGAACATCAGCACTACCGCCATGCTAAAACCAAAGGCAGGCGAGAAGAGCAATGATTGGCCAATTTTACCAGCTTCTTTCCAGTTAACACCCACGTTGTCCACGTTTTCTGGCATCAATGAAAAGGCGATGCCCACGCCCAGCAGCGAGCCTACCAAGGTATGGGAACTGGAGCAGGGGATACCAAAATACCAAGTGCCCACGTTCCACAAAATGGCAGCTATCAGTACCGACATGACCATAGCGATACTGTGGTGAAGGTCTTGTCCCATCAGCGCTTCCACGGGCAGCAGGTTGGCAATTTTCACCGCAACAGCCATGCCGAAGAAGTAGCTACTGGCCATCACCCCGAGGAAGTTCCAGATGCCCGACCAGATAACCGCCGTCGTGGGTTTTAAACTGCCAGAATAGATAACAGTGGCCACTGCATTGGCGGTGTCATGGAAGCCATTGACGAACTCGAAGATGCAGACGGTGACGACTGTGAGAATAAGGAGTGCAAGCAGGCCCGTAGAAAGGCCGAGGTCCATGCCGAAAAGCATAATGTTTGTTTTGTTTTGAACGCTGCCAAGATTAGGGCTTGGGCGGCTTTGTTTTCTGTACGTGGCAAAGGTAAACGCTGTCGCCATTCTGGCTGCTTGTTGCCCCCGTTTTTTGTCTTAAATTTACGCTAGTTTTTAAGGCCATAACCAAACCGCTTAGCTTTGCGTCTTTCAATAAAATCAATCCGACATTGAAATACACGATTCCATTCCTACTACTTGCCACCCTATTGGTTTTATCCAGCTCGTGCAAGGGCCTGCGCCGGGCGCAAGGCGCTTCCTTAAAACCAAAGAGCGAGAACGCCCTGATGAAGAAACTCCTCGAAAACTCGGTGAACACCGAATGGTTTTCGGCCAAGGCCAAAATCACCTACAACGACGAGTACAGCGGCGAGAGCTTCAGTGCCAATATCCGCATGCGGAAGGACAGCGCCATTTGGATGAACTTCAAAAAATTCAGCATCGAGGGCGCACGGGCGCTCATCACGCCAGACAGCATCTTCGTCATCAGCCGCCTGACCAACGAGTACCTTGCAAAGCCTTTCAGCTATATACAGCAGGAATACAGCCTGCCCGTGGGCTTTCAGGGCTTGCAGGCCATGCTGCTGGGCAACCCCGTTTTTTTCTCCAAAGAAACCGAGGCAGGCGTGGATTCCACGCTTTATACCTTGTCGCAAAAAACCGAAAACCTGACGGCCAAGTATTGGCTCGAAAGCCCGGAAATGTTCCTCCGGCGCTTCCTCGTGGACGACTTCCGCAACAAGCGGAGCATGGACGTCAGCTCCACGGATTACCGCCAATTGGATGACAAACAACAATTTTCATATCTTCGGCACTTTAATTTGAACAGCCCCGACCTCGGCAAAATGCAGGTGCAAATCGAGTTCTCAAAAATCGAGACCACCGGCCCTGTAGAAATGAAGTTCGAGGTACCAGCGGGTTACAAGAAGATGGACTAGTTTGATGCGTTTGATTGGTTTGAATTGTTCGAATCGTAAAGCAACAACTCAAACACATCTCACACTTCAAACACTTCAAACCAAACGTTTTGGTGTCCCATTCAAGAAAAATATTGCACATCTTGCTCATCCTATGCCTGTTGGCAGGGGCGGCCATTGCGCAGCAATCCAGAAAGGAACTGGAGGAAAAGCGCAAGAAGCTCCTCAGGGACATTGAGCAGACTTCTGGCCTGCTGAAACAGACCAAGGAGGACAAGGCGGCCACGCTGTCCCGCTACGTGACGCTGCAACGGCAGATTCACAAACGGGAGCAGCTCGTCGAAACGGTGAAGGAGGAAATGAGCGTTCTGCTCGACAATATCGAGCGGACGGCGACCGTGGTGGTGGCCCTCAGCGACGATACCGAACGGCTGAAGGGCGAATATGCCAAAATTGCCCGCCATGCCTACCGCCAAAAGCTGATGCGCAGCGATTTGCTGTTTTTGCTTTCCGCAAAAAGCTTCAACGATGCCTTCCGGCGCTGGCAATACCTTCGGCAATACGAGCGCTACCGCCAACGGCAGGCCAAGCTTATCATGGAAACGCAGCAAACGCTCGTTGACAAGATAAAATCGCTCGAAGAGCGAAAGGCCGAAAAAGAAAAACTGCTGACCACCGAGCAGCGCCAGTCGAGGATGCTCGGCATGGAAATGCAGGCAAAGAACCAACTGCTGGAGGAACTGAAAGGCGACGAGGCACGTTTGGCGCACGACCTTGAAAGCAAACAGGCAGCAGCCAACAAGCTGAACAAGGCCATTGAAAAAGTGATTCGGGACGAAATGGACCGCATCCGCCGAGAGGAGCGGGCAGCTGCTTCAGCCAATGCATCAAACTCCTCCTCGGCGTCGGGCAAGGCCACCAAGCCCACCGCCACACCGGAAGTGGAAAGCATTTCCAGCGAGTTCCAAGGCAACCGGGGCCGACTGCCTTGGCCTGTAAAGAATGGCGTTATCACTGGCCGTTTTGGGCGGCAGCCCCACCCTACGATTCCGAACATCGAAATCGTGAACAACGGCATTGACATACAAACAGACAAAGGTTCGCAAGTGCGCTCCGTATTCGAGGGCACGGTCGTGGGCACACAGTTCATCCCCGGCTTCGACTACATGGTCATCTTGCAGCACGGCAGCTATTACACCGTGTACTCGAACCTTGAGGAGGTTTCGGTGAAAAAAGGCGACAAAGTGGCCATCAAGCAAGCCCTTGGCCGGGTGAACACCGATGCCAAGACGAACACCTCGGAGGTGCATTTTGAAATCTGGAAAGAAAAAACAAGGCTCAACCCGCAGGAGTGGGTGGGGAAATAGGGTTTGATTGTTTGAAGAGTTCGATTAGTTTGAATTGTTCCAACAGCAACTCAAACCCATCAAACAATTCAAACTCATCGAACCAAAATTGTCTATGCAAAAAGACTTCAACGTAAGCAGCAAGCAGACCAGTGGTCTAAAGGAGGAAACCGAACATGCGGTACTGGTCGGCGTCATATACGGTTCTCAAACCGACGAACAGGTAAACGAATACCTGAACGAACTGGAGTTTTTGGCGCTCACGGCTGGCGCCAAATGCATCCGACGGTACACGCAACGGCTGCCCAACCCACACCCCCGCACCTTCATCGGCAGCGGCAAGATGGAGGAAATCAAAAAGTACATTGATGCGCACGAGGAAGTGAACATGGTCATTTTCGACGATGACCTGAGCGGCAAACAGGTGTCTGCCCTGGAAACGGAACTAAAGGTGAAAATCGTGGACCGCAGCTCGCTCATCCTCGACATTTTTGCCCGCAGGGCGCAAACCGCCCAAGCCAAAACACAGGTGGAGCTTGCGCAACTCCAGTACCTGCTGCCCCGCCTCCGGGGCCTTTGGACGCACTTGGAGCGCCAACGAGGCGGCATCGGGATGCGTGGCCCCGGCGAAAAGGAGATTGAAACCGACCGACGCATCGTCCGGGACAAGATTGCCATCCTGAAAAAACAGCTCGAAAAAATTGACCGTCAGGCCATTACGCAACGGAAGACCCGTGGCGAGATGATACGGGTTTCGCTCGTCGGCTATACAAACGTGGGCAAAAGCACCTTGATGAATGTGCTGAGCAAATCGGACGTTTTTGCAGAAAACAAGCTCTTCGCTACCTTGGACACAACGGTGCGCAAGGTCGTTTTTGAAAACGTGCCTTTCCTGCTTTCCGATACGGTTGGCTTCATCCGAAAGCTGCCGCACCACCTTGTGGAGAGTTTTAAGTCCACCCTGGACGAGGTGCGGGAAAGCGACATCCTGTTGCATGTGGTGGACATGGGCCACCCCCGTTTCGAAGAGCATATTGCCGCTGTGAACGAGACGCTCGACGAACTTGACGCCCGCAACAAGCCCACCCTCATGGTTTACAACAAGGTTGATATTTTTCGGGAGAAAAATTTCGATGCGCTGCTCGACGGCGGCACGAAAAAGGAAATTGAGCGGGAACTATTGGCCAACCTTCAAAACCAGTTTGAGCACGATGGCATTTTCATATCTGCCGCCAATCGGGACAATATTGACCAACTAAGGTCAGTCGTTTTGACGATGGTGAAAAGGGAGTACCAAATCAGGTATCCGCATGAAGTAAGGTCTTGGTAGGGAAATTTAGGATAAAAACTAGCTTTGAACCCGAATTGGCACAGATTCGACTACAAGAACCAATCATAATCACCACAATATGAAACGAAAAATTCGCATGGGAATGGTCGGCGGTGGCCGTGGTGCTTTTATAGGCGCTGTACACCGCATGGCAGCCGCTTTGGACGGCGAAATTGAACTTGTTTGCGGGGCATTCAGCTCCAACCCTGAGAAATCACGGCTATCGGGCGAAGACCTTTGCCTCGACCCAAAACGAATCTATGGCTCCTACAAGGAGATGATTCAAAAGGAAAAACGCCTGCCCGAAAACAAGCGCATGGACTTCGTGGCCATCGTGACGCCCAACCACATGCACTATCCGCCCGCAAAAATGGCCTTGGAAAACGGCTTCCACGTTGTTTGCGACAAGCCGCTTTGTTTCACCATGAAAGAAGCCTTGGCGCTCGAAAAACTGGTGGAGGAAACCGGGCTGCTCTTCGCCCTCACCCATAATTATACGGGCTACCCGATGGTGAAGCAGGCTCGTGCAATGGTGAAAAACGGCGATATTGGCGAAATCCGCAAAATCGTGGTGGAATACCCACAGGGTTGGCTCACCAACAAAGTGGAAGACACTGGGTACAAACAGGCCGAATGGCGCACGGACCCCACCAAGTCGGGCATCGCTGGCGCAATGGGCGACATAGGCACCCATGCAGAGAACCTCGCCGAGTACATCACGGGGCTGAAAATCTCGGAGATGTGTGCCGACATCAGCACCTTCGTGCCGGGCCGCCTACTCGACGACGATGGAAACGTGCTGCTCCATTTTGAGGGCGGGGCCAAGGGCATCCTCCATGCCAGCCAAATCTCGGCCGGGGAAGAGAACGACCTGAACATCCGCATTTACGGCACGAAAGCGGGCCTGAAATGGTCGCAAATGGAACCCAATTCCTTGATTGTCAAATGGTTGGACAAGCCTACCGAGGTCATCAGGACGGGCGTTGGCAAGCTCTACCCAGCGGCCACAGCCCATACCCGTATACCCGGCGGCCACCCAGAAGGCTATCTGGAGGCTTTCGCCAATATCTACCGCAACTTTGCCATCTGCCTACGGGCCAGACTGGACGGCAAGCAAGCCGACGCCGTTTACCACGACTACCCAACCGTTCGGGACGGGGTGCGTGGCATGAAGTTCATCGAGAAGGTGATTGCCAGCGGCAAGAGCAAGGCGAAATGGGTGAGCATGTAAATTGCTTGATTGTTGAATTGCTAAATTGTTGTGGGACACACAATAACAATCATAGCAATTCAACAATCTTAACAATCAATTCAATGTCCAATTCCGAAAAAATAACCACCACTACTGCCCCACGCCCCGTCGGCCTCTACCCCCACGCCCGCCGGGTGGGCAACCTCCTCTTCCTCTCCGGCATCGGGCCAAGGGACGCTGAAACGGACGGCATCCCCGGCCTACAGCGCAGCCCATCGGGCAATTTCACCGAGTTCGATTTCGAGGCGCAGTGCCATTCTGTTTTCAAAAACGTGCGGGCCGTGCTAGAGGCCAGTGGCGCCACCTGGGACTCGCTGGTGGACGTGACCGTGTTCCTCACCAATATGCAGCGGGACTTCCACACTTATAACCGCATCTACGCCGAGTATTTCAAGGACAACCAACCCTGCCGCACCACGGTGGGCATTGATTCATTGCCGACGCCAATTGCGATAGAGCTGAAGTGTGTGGCGGTGGTGGAGTGAGGATTTTTTAGTTTCAAACAATTATATTTGTAGAAAAAAATCGAATGTCCAATCAAGCTGTTCAATTGACTGAGGTATTCAAGCAACTTTCCCTGTCGGAAAAACTGCAACTTATTGAGCTGTTTTTCCGCAACATACGGGAGGAGGCCATGAAGCAGGAAAGTGCAGATGTTAAACGTAGAAAAGCTGCTGAATCATTGCTGTTGGACTACACGAAAGATGAAGAACTAACGGCATTCACTACCCTAGACGGAGAACCACTTTATGAAACGAAGTGAAATCTGGCTCATCAACCTTGACCCAACCATTGGGGCTGAAATCAAAAAGACTAGGCCTGCGGTCATTGTCAGCGATGATGCTTTGGGCATCCTACCATTAAAAGTCATTGTGCCGTTAACAGATTGGAAGCCGCAATTTGCAGCAGCTGATTGGATGGTCAAGATTGAACCAGATGGAGCAAACAATCTTTCCAAGGTCTCCTCTGCGGATTGCTTTCAGGTGCGGTCAGTCTCGGACTTGCGGCTGGTGAAAAAGATAGGAATAATAAATGCTGCTTTGATGAGTGAAATAGAGGCTGCTTTGGGTAGAGTTTTGAAAATTGGGTGAAGCCCATACCATG
>JADLHE010000324.1 GCA_020848965.1 Saprospiraceae bacterium | reverse complement strand
CGCTTGCCGATATAGCAGAAGGGGCAAGCGATGTCAGACCAGATTACTATTGTCATGTTCAGTTAATTGTCCCATGCAAACGCTTATGTGTGGCAGTGGTTTAATCTGGGACAAAAAACAGCTTACTGAAACTGGACAATATCCCTTCGAACGAAGTCTATTTCCCGCTTGCTTTCCGGGAAGGTCAAATAGCTAGGCGCAGTTGGCTCGTAGTGGATGACCGATTGGTTATTGAGCAGTATGGAGTATTGGTCTGGGTCAAAATCGAGCAACGACTTTTGCGTGTCGGAGAGTTTCGGGAAGATGAAACGCTTCGTGGTAGCCGTGGAGCCTGACACATACCAAGAGTTTTGGTTGACGGTGGAATTAATAATGCATTTATAGGTATCGAAGCCGGTGCCCGTGAAGGCAAGGCTTTTGCCGGGGTCCAGTTCCACAGAACGACTGACCAGTGGGGCCTGGTAATCGGTGGGCAGTTCAGCCGAATTGATTACGGTATTGTAGTTCTCAATGCCCGAATACGAAACGATTTCGGTCGTGAAATCAGTGGCAAAATTATCGGGAATAAAGATGGGGACTTCATTCGTGCCGGAATGGGACTCCAGTTGGGCCAGCAAATGGCGGGCCTTGCCCATCTTGGGTTTGCCTGTCACGTAAACCTTGCTCACATAAACCCCTTGCGGGAAGGCAATCTTGGCGAGTGGCGGAATGACCTCCAATTCATCGTTGTTCAATTCGATGACTGAGCCCTCGCCCACCGAGCTGTTCCAATAAAAACGGTAATAATCATCGCCGAAACTGCCATAAGTCAAATACATGCTGATGGCACTGCTGGCATCAGACTTTGCCTCAAACTCAGCTATGCCTGCATCAAAACTCTTATATAGCAATGGCCCAACATTGGTTTCTGCCACCGTTTCAAATGGGTAGTTCAATATACCATTTACCTTTAGCGAGGCGTAAAGCGGCGCAGTGTTTGGCACAAAATCCTCTCCGAGGTAAAGCGTGTCGCCAGTGGTATAATGATAAGAGTTTATCCTCGTGAATGGTGTTATATTGGGTATTTTGACGAATATGTGCAAATCGAAAAATTTCAGGTCGGGGTCGCCCGTGGATAGAACGGTCGTGCTGCCGCTGACAATCTCCTCGAAGTCCAATACCTGCCCCTCCAAATCTGACAGCATCACAAAATGCCGCAAAGAATCTTGCGTTCCGGCGTTTAAATATTCTGCGGCAACGACGACCACCTTATCAGATGGCTGCTTGACATAAGGGCCACCCTTATCTTTTTTGCAAGCAAAGAATAGGATAGACATTAAAAGCGTGAAAAATACCTGCTTCATTCTGCGTGATTTTTTTGACAAAAATAGCTAGAATGCGCATTCAGTTCAAGTGCTCTTCACCAAAAAAGGTTTTATGCAAATGCTGGCTGGGTTGATGAGGTTGATTTGCACCTTTCGGGAAACCCTGTAGCCGTTGAAAGCCAAAGCTCCTAAACCCTTTATGTCCCTTTTGAAATGGTGTCGTCTTTCTGCATATCTTCTTTTACTGGCCCGCTCAATTTGCGAACCAGAAACACGATGCCCGCCACGAAATGCAGTAACGAAATGGCGACGACGATATAAATGGTATTGGTACTCATTGCTTTTTTCGGCAAAAATGCAGGCAATCCCAATCGCCAAAGGTGACTTCCATCACCGCCCCCGCTCCAAGTCCAACAGCCACTGTTTTCGCCAAAGGCCGCCGCCGTAGCCAGTCAGGTGGCCATCGGTGCCAATGACCCGGTGGCAGGGCACGATGATGCTCATGCGGTTCATGCCATTGGCATTGGCCACGGCCCGCACGGCGGTGGGTTTGCCGAGGCGCTCGGCCTGTTCGGCATAGCTGCGGGTATTGCCATAGGGGATGCTCAGCAGTTCCCGCCAGACCGACTGCTGAAAGACCGTGCCGGGCATGGCCAACGGCAGGTCAAATTCTTTTCGGCTGCCGCCGAAATATTCCTCCAACTGCTGTTTCAGCTTCGCAAAATGTGGGTTGTCGCCCTGCAGCACGACGCTGTTGTAGTGCTTTGCAAGGGCTTTCAGCTCCGTGGGCAGCGCCTTTCGGTCGGTGAATTCCAGCAGGCAGATGCCCTCCGGCACGGCAGCTGCGAACATGGTGCCGATGGGCGTCTCCAAGCGGGTGAGGTCAATCACGCCCTGCGCCTTGCCCTCCCGTGGCGACACGCCAAACACCGCCTTGAACGAGTCGCCGAAGCCGCTCAGGCTTTCGTAGCCTGTGCCGAAGGCGGCGTCCGTCACCGTCTCGCCCTGTTGCAGCTTCTTGAAGGCGGTGTTCAGCCGGAACATGCGCTGGTAGGCATGGAAGGTCATGCCGTGGTTTTTGAGGAACCAACGCCGGACGGTATGTGGCTCCAAGCTGCGGCTGCTCAGTTCCCAATCCTTGATTTTCTTGCCGGGGTTGTCCCGTATTTCATCGAGCAGGGCTTGGATGAAATCGGGTGTTTCATCGGGCAGGCGCAGCGGCTCGCAAATCTTGCAGGGCCGATAGCCCTTGCCCAGCGCCTCCTTTGCCGAAGGCACGAACTCCACGTTCTCGAACTTGGGTTTGCGGGCCGTGCAAATGGGTCGGCAGAAAATGCCCGTTGTTTTCACGCAGGTAAAAAACACGCCCTCGAAACTGGGGTCTTTGTCAAGTATGGCTTGGTACATCCGGTCGGTGGTGATTTGCATTTGCTTTTTTCTGCAAAAATGGGGCATAGCCTGTTTGCGCAGCAACCGGAAAATTGACAAGTAATTTTAGTTTATGCTCATTATAAAAAAACAGTGTTCGTGCAGGCACAACGACCTGCACGAACACTAAATTATTTGCAAACAAGATTAAGCGCCTATTTATTGAAGCACCAGTTTGGCAAATGTCGTCCCTGCGGAAGTGCGCAAACGAATGGCATATTGGCCACGTGGCATTGCCGCCAAATCGTTGAGGAGAATCGTGTTTTCCCCTTTCTGTATGGTTAGCAGTTGGGTAACGACCACACGGCCTTTTGAATCAATCAACTCAAGGTTTGCCCGCTCATCGTCCACTGCGGAGGTGATGCCAACTTGGACCTCGTAAGCAGCGGGGTTTGGCACCAGTTTTAGGGTGGCGTACTGCTTGTTTGCCACTGAAACTACCTTGCTAAACTCAAATTTGCCGTCATGGTCCATTTGCTTGATTCTATAATAATGCGTTGGCACACTGGCATCTACCGCATCGTCCAGTAAGGCGTAATGCTTGGAAGCAGTGGCTTCGACGCCCCCAATCGTACTGAAATGGGTGCCGTCCACGCTTTTTTGAACTTCGTAATAGTCCACATTTATTTCGTTGGCAACTTCCCATCGCACACTGACGCCCTCCCGTGCTTTTTCCGCTTCTATTTTTACAAACTCCACTGGCAAAAGTGCTGCAATCACCGTAATGGAAGTAGATGAAAAACTTGCGGGGCAGCCCGTGAGCTTGTCGGCTGTGACTTTCAAGTTGTAGGTACCGGCCGAATTGAAAGTATTGGTCATGATATTGAAGCTGGTGCTGGCCGTTCTGTAGGAAGACGTTGCATAACTAACGCCGCTGTTGTCCAAAAGTGCATACCAAGTATTGGCGTCCACGTTGGTAACATTGAGTGTTACTGTTTGCCCTGTATAAATGCTGGAGCTTGTGGGGGTGATGCTTGGCGTGGATGGCGAAGTACAGCTGATGGTAGCTGTAGAACATCCTGTACTTTCTGCGCTGGAGGCAGCCAAAGCCGTTGCTTTCAGCACCCCATTTGAATACAAGGAAACACTTGGCGTGATGCTCCAGGTCGTGGCCGAAGTGACGCTTTGCGAACCCACCAAATAATCGTCGAGGTATAGTTTGACCGTGCCGGTAAAGGCTGACGGAAGCGTTCCCGAAACAGTGGTGCTGCTTTCGGTCGGGCTGCTGGTAATGGTCGGGCAGACGGTTGTAATAGCAAAAGCTGCGGCTGAGGTGGAGTTTGAACTAACAGTACAAGTGCTGTACTGTGCAGTGGCATAGTAGGATTTGCCAGCAGCAACGGTGGCGGTCAGGCTCCAAGTTCCGTCAGAAAGCACAGCGGTAGTGCCCACCAAGGCGTTCAGGTTGTCGTAAACACGAATGGTGGTAGCAGTGGGCTCCGTTGACCTTCCGGTGATGGTGGTTGCCCCAACGATGAGGTTGCCGTTCTTGTCGGTGGTGATGGTGGGGGCCGAAGTGAGGCAGACAACCGTCCGTGATGTCCTGTTGCTGACGCACTGGCCCGAAGCCTGCGCCGAAACTTCTACCACATCGCCCGCCCTCAATACAAGGCCGGTGTAGGAATAGGCTCCTGTGCCACTGGCAGTAACTGCCCCATACAATTGCCCATTGATGATAAGGCGAACGGTTGCCGAGGCTACGGTCGTGCCAGAAACAGTGGTGGAAGCATTAGATAGCGTCGTCTGCGTGATGGTTGGCGCAGCGGTCTGGGTCAAGTTGTCGCAGTAGCTGAGATAATCCGATTCGCACTGCCCAGGGCTTTGTACCGTGATGGCATAACTGCCCGCCGGCACGTCCGTCGCTCCGCCTGTGCAAGGGTCGGCGCTGTTGACGTTGGGGCCGTCGTATTTCCATGCAGTACCTGAACGTATCACTTTATAGGTCGTAGTGGTTTCATCGGCAAAAAGCGTGTAACCAGAAGTGGTTACGGTGTAAATCCTGACGACAGAAGTAGCAGAAGCCGCTGTGCCATTGAAGCCCCTGAGCGTTCCGCAAGTAACAGACACGCCCGTCAAAGAAGTTTGGTTGGTACAACCCACTGCCTGGACATTATTGGAAGCCAAGCATTCCGACTCCCCAGATGCCAGTGCCTTCGCATAAAACACATCACCAGTAGCGACGCTAGGCACGACGATGTTCCAGGTAGCGCCTGAGCTCACGGTTGTTGTGCTAACCAAGGTATTGTTTTTGTACAAAGAAATGGTTGCGGAAGAAGGCTTCGTGGCATCCAGTCTCGTCCACGTACCGCTCACGGTGACGCTGCTCCCAGTGGAGATTGGAGAATTGAGCACGGGTGCGGCCGTACAGGTAGCGCTCACACCCGTGAAGGTAGTGAGGTTGATGGCTGGCTGCGCATTCACTGCTGTTTCCCAAGCCTTAATGGTTGAGGTGTAGTTTAGGTCGTTGAGGCCATAGACATCCGAGCGGTTGTCCTCAAAGGCCGAGTTCGGTGAATTGAGCGTGGCACCAACCAATCGGATTGAACCTGGGTTGCCAATGCTGGACAGCGGGACAAACCAATCGTAGAAATAATCGGGGTTGTTGCTGTCCGTTGACAAGGCCACCGACACCTGTGAATTCGTGGTCAGCGAGTAGCTTGAAACCAGTGACAAGGAGGTTGAGCCATCCACGGAATAAACAAATATGCCTGAATTACTTCTAAAGACCACCTCGTACTCAAATCCGGGGTTTCCATTGTTTCCACTGCTGGGTGGCAGATAGTTAGGGTCGGCAGCAGGGCCAGTGTTGCCCATTTTCAAATCAGCATCAATGAGCACGCTGTACGCCTTGGCACCACTGACGATACCACCAATCCTGAGTCGGTAATAGATGTTTGTGGCATCTTTGTACAGGTACATCCCGCTGCCACCGTAAGCCACGACGATGTCAGTGTACCCCCCGCTTGGGCCAGTATTCAAGTCGCCAGATAGTTCTGTAACGGCAGTTGGGATAACTTTGAACGGGATTTCGCTTTCGGTGATGTCGTTGCTGGTAAAGCCTGCCGTAGTTGCAGAGCTATAGCCATCACCATTCGGATTTAGGGAAGTGACGCCGCTCCCACCAGCAGGGCGTACTATCAAACCGGGGGATTGTGCATGGGCACAAAAAGATGCAATTGCCAACATGGCAATGGTAGTCACATTACGAAAAGTATTCATAGTTCGAGTTTTGTTTCAATAAAAACAGGGTGCTTAGGAACCAATTATCAATTAAATCAAACAGGGAGGGATGTTGGCGTTTTAGCTACGGAGGGAGAAATAAACTTTTAGAACCAAGAACAAAAAATACATTAATGATGCCAATTTTATTTTGCCGCGCTGAACCTTCCTACTAGATTCTGACAGGTCGCAGCCGCTATTAGCATCTAACACAGAATTTTTGACATCCAATTTTTAACTGAAAACATACTATTTGGAGCTTTTGACCACTCGTGGCGGCATTGCCGTGTGGGTTTTGAACAATTGGCACGAATGTTGAATTTTTTACATTCGTAAAATAACTAATTCGTATTGAAATTCAATTCAGTTGCTTAACGCAACTTCGAATCAAGTTGTCAGACAACTATTAAGGCCGCATTAAGCTGAAAGGCTTCCAGCCTCAAAACACCTTGGAGGTGCCACCTGCGTGGCGCTTCCCCCAGATTCGTCTTTTCATGAGATTATATACACAGCCGTCGGGTCAGGCCCGGGGGCTTTTTTTATTTGGGGCAATGTCGGCCCCAACTCAATTGGTTTCGTCCACCAATACCGAGCAGCAGGTCACGCCGCCTTCTGCTT
>JADLHE010000323.1 GCA_020848965.1 Saprospiraceae bacterium | reverse complement strand
TGTCGAAATGGGCTTTTACCAGTTCGTAATCCTCTTTATTGAGGAGGTCTTTGAGCGTTTTGCCCCCTGCCATGAACGATTTCATCATCAGGCCAAGCTGCGAGGAGAGGTCCATCATGTCCTCCATGTTGATTTCAAAAGTGACGAGCTTGGCCCGGTCAATGGCCGAGCGGGTGCTGTCGGTGAGGAAGAAGTCCTCCTTGCCAATCATGTGGATGGTGCCGTAGAGGTACGAGGCCGTGGCCAGGCCCTTGCCGCTGATGCGCCAGAGTAGGGCGTTTTCTTCCTTAGTGGGAGCGGTTTGTTGATTTCCGATTTCGGATTGCGGATTGCGGATTGGGGCCGTGGCGGGCTGCGCCCAAATTGGGCCGAGGCCCACAAAAAACACAAATAACAGACTGGTGATTTGCTTCATTTTTTGAATTAGATTTTGGAACAAATGTAGGTCAAATTGGCGTACTGCCGGGTTTCTGACGGGCGGTTGCCGCAAGGACACTACCGACGAGCTAAAACACGCATGGTTTAACATTTATTTTTGGCAAACGGTTGATTTTTGGGCAATTCAGCACATCGGGCATGGCGGCCTTCCAAGAAACTGTGTTAAATACAGTTTCTACTGGCTGGCCAGTTTTTGGAGCAGCCAATCCCGCTCGGCCAGCGCCTTGCAGTCAGTTATTTCGCTCCGCAATTTTTCCTTTGTAGCCCGGTTCTGGGCAGGTGTTTGCAGCAGTTTTTTGGTGAAACGGATGAGGTTCAAGTAGTTCTGCCGGAGGTAGCCCACGTCCCTTCTTCTTCGCAAAAAAATGGCGAAACTGTCCAGTAGCGAGTCCAGCGCCGCCACCTCCCCCCGGTCATAGTAGATGCGCAGCAGCATCCTGCGGGCGTCGAGGTTGTGCAGCGTGTCGTCGAAATCGGCACGGGTGAGCAGTTCCAGCGCTCGGTCGTAGTCGGGCTTGCGGAAGTAGAGCGAGGCAAGGTTGAAGAGGTAGCTGCCCTCCCGGTGGCGTGGTTCCAGCAGGTCTTTGTATTTCGTCAAAAACGCTTCCACCCAGTCGAACGCCTTGAGGCCAAGGCCAGCGTTGGCGATGTTGTTGTAAGTGAATCGGGAGAGTGTGCCGTTTTCGATAAACACCTGATTGTCAAGCCCTTCCTTGTAGATTTCAAAGACCTGCCCCAGCCAGAACGCCTGCTCGCCAGCCTCCCGCCGGGTGTTGATTTGCCGGATGCAGCAGTTCACGGCGAGGGTGCTCACCTCCCGCATTTCCGCCTTCGGGAACTGCCCGACGTGCTGCCGCATGGCCTCCCGCAACTGCCCGAACCACGCCCTCGGTTCCGCCTCCGACAGCGCCCGGTAGCCGAAATACCACACGCCCACCGCCGGGGTTTGGGTCAAATTTTGGCGCTCCACCTGCGCCAGCACCTCGTCCAGCAGTTCCAGCCGAAGGTTCGCCTCCGACACGGCCTTGTGCATCAGCGCTGTGCAGCTCTGGCGCAGTTTGTTGGCGATGAAAAACAGGTCGCCCGCATCGGCCAGTTCCTGAAAATGGCGACTGGCCGTGCGCCGTTCCCTCGCCCCGGACTCGTAGCGCTCCAAGTGCAGCAGGTGGCTGAGATAGTGGTAGTCGAGGTGGCGGTGCGGCTGGGCTTCGAGGGCGTCCTCAGCTTTTTTCAAGGTGGTTTCGTAGTGCCGCTCCAGCCCTCTTTTCCGCAACGACTTGGCCAGCCGAAGCTGGAAGGCAGCATCGTTTTCCGCTTCCAATTCGTTGATTACCAAGAAGTTCTGCGCCAATTGGTGCAGGAAGGAGACGGTGTAGGACAGCCGTTTTTCATCGAAATTTTCCGAAGGAAAAATGGCTTTGAAGACGGTTTGCTTCGCAAAAACATCGGCCTTTTTCGATTCCTTTTTTTCAAAAAAATAGTCGAATAGCGCCACCACATCTTCCCGCAGGTTGTGGTAGGGCGAACGGAGGAACTTCCCGAAGGCCGTCAATTCGGCGGGGGAGAAGCTGCGAAGGAGTTCGAGGAGGCGGGAGTCTTGCATGTTGGATTTACGAATGAGAATTTTCGATTGAATAGCGCAAGCAAATATCTTGGAAAAAGGTTGAAGTAAAAAATTGATAATCAATTATTTGTGAAAAAAAATATAAACTCTTATTTTGGAAAGTACTTTTTTTTGTTTTTGCATGGACGATTGTCCCGCCGCACTTTTGTGCTGTGCCGTAAGGGTAGTTAACACAAGCTTAGCTAACCCTGACGACACACAAAACCAAAAATTCTAAGGGCATGAAAAAGCATTGGCTATTGTTATTTTTGATTTCGTTGGTAATTTCTGCAAGCTCGCAACCTGCCATTCTCTGGCAAAAACCATTAGGCGGGTCGGCCATAGATGGGGCCAACTCCATCGTTCACACACAGGAAGGTGAATTAATAATTGTGGGATACTCATTTTCCAATGATGGTGATTTGACCATCAATAAAGGAGCTATGGATGCATGGATAGTAAAACTGAACGAAGATGGAGATTTAGTTTGGCAGTTGGTTCTAGGTGGAGATTTATATGATGAAGCCATACAAGTAATACAGGTTGCGGATGGCAGTTTTATAGTGTTGGGAAATACACAGTCTTTCAATGAAGATTTTGTAGATAACCACGGGGGATTTGATTCCTGGTTAGCAAAGATTTCTGATTCAGGTCAATTAATTTGGAAAAAAACTATAGGAGGCCCCGAGGACGAGTCGGCAAACAGTATTGCCCAATTAGCAGATGGGAATTTCATTATAACAGGATGGACATCAGACAGTGGCCTAAGCTCTGGAGCAGAGGATGTATGGGCGGTCAAGTTGAACCAAACTGGTGATATTTTGTGGCAGCATACCTACGGAGGGCTAGAGGCGGATATTGCACAATCTATAGCGCCAACCAATGATGGTGGGGCGGTTATTGCAGCGCGTACTTCCTCTGTTGATGGCGATATTTCATTCAATCACGGTAGAATTGACTATTGGGTAATAAAGTTAAACTCATTAGGCGAATTGGAGTGGGAAAAAACGTATGGAGGGGATATTGACGACATGGCAGAACATATTGTCACAACAATAGATGGTGGATATTTAATAGCTGGAACATCTAATTCAATAGATGGGGATATTACAAACTTCCTTGGCGGCGCCGACTACTGGGTTGTAAAACTGAACGAATATGGTACAATTCAATGGGAAAAATCATATGGCGGCTCTTCACTTGATAGGGCATACCACATCCTAGAAAGGCCCAATGGGGATTATATACTAACAGGCATCTCCCATTCAGACGATGGGGATTTACTACTCAACAAAGGAGACTCGGACTATTGGGCTATACAGACTAATTCATCAGGGGAAATCATTTGGCAGCTTTCATTGGGCGGCTCATCCACAGAAATCGCAAACGGGGCAATAATCGCCGAAAATGAAAATATTATCATTGCAGGATACACGCATTCAGATGATGGAAATGTATCAGGAAATCACGGATCTCGCGACGCATGGGTGGTAAGACTTTTCTTCCCAACTTCCGCCCTCACCGGCACCATCCACCAAGACCCCGAATCCGACTGCCTCCCAGACCCCACGGAACCCGGCCTCGCTGGCTGGCTCGTCAAAGCCACAGGCAACCAGACTTTTGCCACCCTGACCGACTCCCTCGGCAACTTCCTCCTCCCCGTGGACACAGGCAACTACGAAGTCACCGTCGCACCACCTAGCCCATATTGGGATGTCTGCAACAGCCCCACAACCGTCTCAATAACAGCATTTTACGACACGCTCTCCCTAGACTTCCCCGCCCAAGCCATCACCGACTGCCCCTATCTGACCGTGGACATCAGCGCCCCGTTCCTGCGCCGCTGTTTCGACAACAACTACCACGTACACTACTGCAACGACGGCACTATCGCCGCCGAGGATGCCACAGTGGAAGTCACGCTCGACCCCTATTTCACCTACGTTTCATCCAGCATACCGCTTGCTTCGCAAAACGGGAACACGCTCACTTTTGATTTGGGAGATGTCGCAATCGGCGATTGCGGCAGCTTCCAAATTACCGCTTCGCTCAGTTGCGACTCGACCATTTTGGGGCAAACGCACTGCACCTCTGCCCACATCAGCCCCGACTCGCTCTGCCTGCCCCCCAGCCCGCTCTGGGACGGCAGCAGCATCGAAACCGACGTGTCCTGCAACGGTGACAGTGTCGTTTTCACCATCACCAACGTGGGCACGGGCGGCATGCCCGCCCCGCTCGGCTTCATCATCATCGAAGACCAAATCGTGCTGCTGACCGACGAGTTCCAGCTTGCGCCTGGGCAATCCACCACCGTCACTGTGCCCGCCAACGGCAGCACTTTCCGCCTTGAGGCGCAGCAGGCAGTTGGCCACCCCAGCGGCTTCGCCAGCACCGGGGCCACTATCGAGGGCTGTGGCGGCTGGATGAGCCTCGGCTTCTTCACCCAATGGGCCTTCGACGACGACCCCGACCCCTTCACCGACGTGGACTGCCAAGCCAATATCGGCAGCTACGACCCGAACGACAAGCAAGGATTTCCAACTGGCCTCGGCGACGAGCATCTCATCGAACCGGGACAGGACATCGAGTACCTCATCCGCTTCCAAAACACGGGTACGGACACGGCCTTCAAGGTCGTTATCGTGGACGTGCTGCCGCCGGAACTTGACCTCGCCACCGTGCGGCCCGGTGCCAGCAGTCACCCCTACACTTATGGCGTGACGCCGGAGGGCTGGCTGACCTTTACTTTTGACAATATCATGCTGCCGGATTCCAACGTGAACGAGCCTGCGTCCCACGGCTTTGTGCGCTTCCGTGCTTCGCAAGTGCCGGGATTGGGGCATGGCAATGTCATTGCCAACACGGCACTGATTTACTTCGATTTCAATGCGCCCGTGCAGACGAACACCTTCAAGCACCGCATCGGGCAGGTGAACCCGTGGACCTTGGTGGGAACTACGCCACCCGTTTTTCAACAAAAAACAAGGGTGAAAGTCGTTCCTAATCCATTGACGGACAGTGCTTTATTGCAAGTCGAAGGCATCGAGGCGGGGCCGCTCCGGCTGGTGCTGACGGATGTTTCTGGCAAGGTATTGCGGCAGCAAACGACCCAAGGTACGGGCTTTGAGTTCCAACGGGGCGAGCTGGCACCGGGCCTGTATTTCTTCCAAATTATGTCGAACGACGAGCGGATAGCAAATGGGAAGTTGATGGTGCGCTAATGCTGCTATTTGAGTTAGATGCCCCAAGTGCATGTCTAAAAGGGCCATTAAAGCAGTTACCAAGCGAAAAGGCGAGCCACCCTGCGCTCGCCCTTTTGCTTTTTGGGCTCCTGAAAATTACGACCTTGTGCGCAAATTGCCTTACTCGATGAAATACCTCGCACTCAGCCTGCTCGTTTTACTGCTCAATTGCGGTTCGTCAAGTACCGAACCCCCAATAGAAAGGCCAAAGCCGCCCATTGCCGAAGCCCAAGCCACAGATAATGGCAGCCAAAGCAGTGCCCCCCCAATCCGAAATCCGAAATCCGAAATCCGAAATCCCATTCCCGACGGCTGGACGGAAATCACCGCCCTCGACCCGAGCATCCGGCTGGATTTGCGGTACGCTACCTCAAACAATTTCGTGAAGGAAAAAATGTACGATTGCGGGCGCTGCTTCTTTCGCACGACGGTTGCGAAAGCACTCGTAAAAGCCCACAAAGCCCTTCAAAAACAGGGCTACGGCGGCCTGAAAATGTACGACTGCTACCGCCCCCGCCCCATACAATGGAAGCTGTGGAAAAAAGTGCCCGACCCCCGCTACGTGGCCGACCCCCGCAAAGGCTCGATGCACAACCGGGGCATGGCCGCCGACCTAACCATCGTGGACAAGGACGGCAAGGAACTCGACATGGGCACCGAGTTCGACTTCTTCGGAAAAGAGGCTTATCATGCCTATACTGAACTGCCCAAACAGGTTTTAGCCAACCGCAAACTGCTGCTCAAAACCATGGCCGACGTGGGCATGAAGCACACGACGACGGAGTGGTGGCATTATTCGCTCCGCAATGGGAAGTTCGGCTTGGCGGACTGGGTGTGGGACTGCGAGGGGAAGTAATTCACGCCATTTTCTCCAAGGTGTTCAGGTTGCGCATGGTAGCGGTGCTTTTGTATTTCGGCTTCGCCAATAGCTTGGAAAACGGCGAGTCGAGGGTCTGGCCGACGGGCGTTTTCCAATAAATTACTTGGTTGCCGTAGGCGATATTATTTGCTTCGTCCGGCAGATTTTGCGCATTGGCTTTTATCTCTTCAAAAGCGGTATCGTTTTCAATAAATAGGACATAAGCGTGATTTACTTCGTCCCGTTGCATGGGATATTTGGCAATAATATCCGCTAATTCATTGAACGCATACAAAAGTACGTATGCCTCGTATTTAAAGGCATCGGAAAGCCCCGATTCCAGTATGCTTTTCAATTCTTTAATGGCTTTATTCGACTCGAAAACGACGTTTCCGGTTTGCAGATATGTTCTTACCTCACGGCATCCCATGCTCTCAAAGGCCGATTTAAGGTCGGTCATTTTAATGCGGATTTTACCGACGTTTATTCCACGGAGGAAGGCGATATATTTCATAAAAAGATTGGGTTTTAATTCACAGTTTAATCTCAAAAAGGCTCAACGTAATCCCATTATAATGCTTTGGCAAATTGCTAAAATCAGGGGTGATGATGCCTAGGAAGTCAAAGCCAGCTTTTTGGTAAAGTTGGATGAGTTTTTCGTTGTCGCCCCAAGTATCGAGCCGCACGTATTGCCGTCCTTGCGAGCGGGCATATTCTTTTGCCCATCCGACGATGTGCTGTACGAAGTTCCGCCCCCTGAAATCGGGGTGGGTCACGATGCGGTGGATGTAGATGGCGTCGTCTTGGTCACGCTCGCCCCAAATGGAACGGTCGTCGAAAGTGATGGCGAAGACGCAGGCGATTTGGTCGTCCACGATGATTTTCCATTGGCGCTGCTCGCTGATTTCCCGCTCAACCAGCTCGGTGTCGAAGCCTTTCCAGTACTTGTCGAACACCTGTTTTTGCAGCGCAATGGCGGCATCGTAGAACCAGAAAATGCGGTCAATGTCCTGTGGCGTACTATTGGTAAATTGCATAAAAATTGGGCTTTCGGTGCAATATTGGCGCAGCCGAAAGCCCAAAATTAGGGCAATTTCTCAGTTGCCCACCACGAGTTTTAAAGTAGCGGCACTGCCCCGTTCATCCACCACCTGCACGAAATAGAGGCCGTTGGGCAGCCCGCCGATTTCGAGCGGCACCCGGTTTTCGCCCGCTTGTCCTTCCAATTGTTGCGAAGCAAACTGCCGACCGCTGGCATCCCTGATGCGGATGCGAAGGGCGCTGGGCCGTTGCAGGGTCAGCGATAGGGTGGTGGCACCTTGCGCCGGGTTGGGTTGCAGGGCGACGGTGAAGGGCGTGGCGCCGATGGAGGTGGTGGGGACGATGAGGTAAACCCGTAATTCTAGCTTTCGAATCCCTGCTCGAAAAACCTTCAAATCTTTAATTTCAAGCACTTCCTCTTCTCCAAAGCAATCTGTTTCGCTAAAAACATTATATCCATCGGAATCTGAACCTATTTCATAAAACCACCCAGATGAAGGATGTACTCCGCAAGTTGGCCAATAATCGAATTCAAATCTTCTCAAACATAAGTCTGACACCAATGAATCAACTGGGCAATTATCATTGCTAAAGGCGCTATTATCCTCTAACCACAAAGTAGCTTTAAAAATATCACTGTAAAAACCTTGTTGAACCTGTAACCCCTCCCACCGATGATACCCGCCCCAAGTGCCCCAGTCATCCCCGACGCCATTTGGCCCTGTGCCAAGCGTGCCATCGCCGGGGTCGCCAGCCGTGGGCTGTAGGCGGTGGTTGAAAAAAGCGGGCAGCCAATCATCCTTGTCGAAATGCGCCTCCTCAAACGCCGTATTGTCATACCCCGTCTGCTGGCTGGGCAGGTTGCCGTTGTGCCAGTGGTCGTTGTAGTCGGGACCAGTGTCAACGCCGTGGCTGCGCTCGCTCCAGTAGAGCTGCACGCCCATGCCGAGCGAGTCGGCCTTGCGGTAGTTTTCCACCACGTAGGCATCCCAGCGCATGGTTCCGTTGTCGTCGTTTTTGGAATGATAGACCCGCATCGGCGGCCAGTCCCGCTCCGGCGAGGTATTGTCAATAATGTTCCAAAGCTGCCGGAACTTCACTTTTCCGCCAGCCCGGTTGGTCAAATTGGTGTAGTAATCATCGGTGGAAGAGCCGAAAATTGCCACTGACTGGTCGTTCTCCGGCCCGCCGAAGCCATTGTTGAAAATGGTGGCCGAGGCGTAGTGTTTGGGGAAGCATTTGGCCAGTGCCGTGGTGCCCGCCCCGCCCATGCTATGGCCGTTTATGTTGATGCGGGTGGTGTCCACGTTGAAATGGCGGATAATCCATTCGTCAATCCAAAGGTAGCGGCGCTGGGTGTAATTGATGACCGTATCCGGCCCAGCGGGCAGGTTGTCCGGCGTGAACGGGTCCCAGTTTTTGCGCCAGCCAAAATGCCAACTGGGCGAGCCGAGGTTCGGCGGGACGCTGTCTCGCCAACCGACCAGCCCATCGTCGTGGGCCAGCAAGATGCCCTCCGACGGGCTGATGCCGACGATGGGCCTGCTACCCGCCAAGGATTGCCGGGCCTCGCCGCCGCCGCCATGCAGCCAGACCGTGAGCGGGAAGGCTTGCGTGGTGTCAAGGCCGGTGGGGGCGCTCACCATAAACAGGCTGGGCATCCCGTTCTTCGCCGCACTGGCCATGATGGGGAAATCGGGGCGGCCTTCCCAGTGGTTCTGCCGGCCATCGGCCCACATCATATAGGCTTGGCAAGTGAAATTTGGGGCAAACGGAGATGGAAAGGTCGCTTGCAGGTGGCATTCCACGGGGTCGGCCACGGGGTTGTACTGGAACGGCACGGCAGCGTCGGTGATGTTCTGCCCAGCGGCCACAGCGGTTTCGCCTTCGGCGACGACAGCGATGAACAGCGCCCCGCTTTGGTGTGGCGTCGCCACAAACAGGCCTTCGTTCTGCGCCAACTGGTAGGTGCCGCCTTGCCCATCGGGAATGCGGAAGGTGGCCAAGGTGTCCACTTGCTTTTTCAGGGCTGCGGGCAGGTACTCTTGGCGGAATATGCGCCCCAACGGCAGGGCCTCGGCGGTGTTGGTAAAGGTGGTTTGCTTCGCAAAAACGGCGTAGGTCTGCGGCAGCGGCAGTTCAACTTTCCAAACGACCCAGACCTGCCCATCGGCGTACCAGGCACGCACGTTGGTCTGGGCGTTTGCGAAGCAGCAAGAAAACAGGAGGAGGATGGAGAGTAGGATTTTTTTCATTGGCTGTGGTTTTGTTCAAAACTGTTGTGACTTGCTTTTTCCGGCAAGGTTTAACCGCCTTTTGTCGGCGGTTGGCTAAGGCAACAAGGTACAAACCCGTATTTGTATTTCATAAGCTATTTGGAACGAATGGTTTGATGTACCTTTTCGGCGCTTTTTCAACGAAACATTCACTTGTACAAAACACTTATCATGAAGCAATTTTATCTCAGTTTCCTTTTTGTGCTTGTCGCAACGCTTGGCCTCTCGGCGCAGGTGTACGTGAAGCACGACGCCACTGGCGCAAACAATGGCTCCTCTTGGGCCGATGCCTTTACCAGCCTTGAGTCGGCATTAAATGACACAGGTACGGGCGCTGTTTGGGTTGCAGCAGGCACTTACAGGCTTTCTGCCAATACTGCCTCTTTTACATTTGGCGGTGGCCTTTTCCTCTACGGTGGCTTCAATGGCACGGAGACCAGCGTTTCGCAACGCAACCCGACCACCAATGTCACCATCTTGAGTGGCGACGTGAACGGCGACGATGTCGCTGGCACCTTCAGCACGGGCCGAACCGATAATGCCGCCCACGTGGTGGTGGTCAATCCAGGTTCGCCCGGAAACACTGCCCTGATTGATGGATTCACCATTTCAGGGGGCAACGCCGCAGGCACTGGTGCCCCTATAAACACCAGCGGTGGCGGTGTTTTCGTCAATGGTCAACTAAAAATGCATCGCTGCAAGGTAGTGGACAACTTCGCCACCACTGGAACGGGCATTTACCTCGCTCCCACTGCTGACGAATCAGAAATTAGCACCAGCCAGATTTCCAGCAACTATGGCCAAGCTGCCCTCTACCTCCGCCGAGTGGATAATATTACGGTGGACTCCTGCACCTTCGAGAACAATATCAACGAAATTGGCACAACGAATGGCGGGGCGTTTTTGGCCTTTAGCTGCCAAGATGTGTTGGTGTCCAATACTGATTTCATCGGTAACAAATCGCCCAGCGCTGGCGCATTTTACTGCGTGATGGACTCCATCCCTGACATGACCGACCCCGAAAGGTTTGTCCTGTCGAACTGCACTTTCAGCGCCAACCTGAACACTTTGTCCGGCGCAAGCGGCAGTGGGGTAGGCGGTGCGGCTAGGTTCCGCAACAGCTCTTATTCGCTGATTGACTGCACTTTCGACAACAGCACCTCTGTCAGCTCAGGCGGCCATATCCGCAATGACAATGAGGCAGCGGATAATATTATTTACACCAATACCGATTTCCGCTTCGGTGTTTCTGGTGGCTGGGGTGGTGCGTTTACCGCCTACGGCGGCACTTATGCCATAACTGGTTGCGAGTTTGAGGAAAACACTTGCCCACGCCTCGGCGGAGCAGTGAACAACGGTTTTGCTGGCACAATGACCTATACCGATTGCGTGTTTATGAACAACAAAGCCGATGGCACGGCATCGGGTGGTGCCTTGGGCCTTCAGAATGACGGCACTACGGTAAACGCCATCAACTGCAATTTCTTGGGCAACTCCACATCTGGGCAAGGTGGTGCTATTTTCAGCGGTGCGAACCTGAGCAGCTCTCCCGTGAACGTGGACGGCTGCCTGTTTGAGGGCAACGTGGCAGCGGGTTTTGGCGGCGCCATCCACATGGCCGACGCTGGCCCCAACAACAATGCAACACTCAACGTCTCCAATAGCATCTTCAATTTCAACAGTGCTGCCGACCAAGGCGGGGCCTTGAACGTATCCAGCGCCAATACCAATATTACCAATTGCCTCTTCACCAATAATATCGCCAACCCCGGCGATACGCCACCTGCTGGCAGGGGCGGGGCTATTGCGTTGAACGTGGACTCCACCACGCTCGACGTGGTGATTATGAACTCCACGTTTGCCTATAATGTCGGTGAATTTTCTGCTGGCATCAGCAATTGGGTGGACACTTCCTTCGCTGCCTCTTCCAATACCGTGCTCCAGAACAATATCTTCATCAGCGACGGACTGCCCAACTATGGCATCGAGAACGGCGACCCGGTCATCACTTCCAATGGTGGCAACCTTTTCGACGATGAAAGCTTCGAAACCCAGCTCACGAACCCGAAAGACTTGCAGGTGGATGACAGCGCTGGCCTTTTCGTGGATGCCAACGACGACAACTACAGGTTGCAAAATGACGCCCCAGCCGTGGATGCTGGCGTGGATGCTGGCGCTCCGCCACTCGATATTGAAGGGAACCCACGCCTGGATGAAGTGGACATGGGCGCTTATGAGAACCAATTTGTGAGCAAGGACAACGAAGTTCTGGTCGAAAACAACGGCCAACTCGCCGTTCGCCCAAACCCTGTGCTCGGTGAAACGACCGTTATCAGCCTCGACATGGCTTGGACGGGTACGGTGGAACTTCGCCTCACCAATATGTTCGGTCAAGTGTTGCGCAGCTACCAATTAGAAAAAACGACTGCGCAGATGACCTATGAGCTTAATGTGGCCAACCTTGCCAACGGCATCTACCACCTCGCTGCCTCCAATGGCACACAGGTGTTGGTGACGCCGCTGATCAAGAACTGATTTTAGGTCTGATATGAAAGACGCCACGGCATGGGTTCGTACCTGCCGTGGCGTCTTTTTTTGCTCCGCAATGCAAAAGCTATTGCTTCACCGCCTTGCAGTTGAACAGCCTTCCGTCCGATTCAGCAACGATGAAATAGATCCCTTTCTGCCAGTCCTGGGTGTTGATGCCAAGCTCACACTTGCCTGCCCAAACCTGCCTGCCCATTGCATCGAAAACCCTGGCAAATTGAACGGGCTTGCTCCGCAACGACAGCTTTAGATTGTCATCAAATGGATTGGGAAGCGCCTGAAAATCAGCTTGTTGCGCAGCAATATCGGCAGTTGCCGAAGTCAGTTCGAGCTGGTGCTTTCGGAAGAAAAGCCATATTTCCCGACTGGCGTCGAAGTCTTGGCAAGTTGCGCCAAAGACGACCGTCGGGAAGGCACCGGGCCAGGTGTGTCCGCCGTTGTGTACGGTGATGAGGATGACCTCTGCGGTATCGTTGCAGGCAAAATAGGATTCAAAACTGGCCGTACACTGGTCGTTGGGGTTGGTGTCGGGGATATTGCCATTGTTGCCGGGTTGGAGGCAGCCATTCTTGTCCGCCCAAAAATTGAAGACATCGGGAACGGCAGCGTTGCCAAGGGCACCGTTATAGTTCACCACGGGGTCGGCGTCGCCGTGGATTTCGAGCACGGGCATCGGGCGCACCGGGTTGCAATCGTTGAGCATTGCCGTGGTCATGCTGCCTGTCACCGAGGCAATGGCAGCAAAGCGGTCGCCCATCTCGCAGGCCAGCCGATAGCTGAAAAAGCCGCCATTGGACATGCCGCAGCTATAGACCCGCTCCAAGTCAATGCTGTTTTCAGCGTGGAATTTGTCAATCAATGCGGCGATGAAGCCCATATCGTCGGCAGTGCTGCCACCGGGCACGCCGATGTTCCAAGCATTGCCAATGCCATCGGGGTAGCAGACGATGAAGCCTGCTGTGTCGGCCACGGCGTTCATGCCGGAATAAAGCTCTTGCTGCTGCGCATTGGAGGTGAAGCCGTGCAGGTTGAACACGAGCGGCGGCTGGCTGCCTTGCGGCAAATTGGGCGGCAGGTGCAAGCGGTAGTTGCGCTGGATGCCGTCGTGTTGGATGCTCCCCGTGATGGTTTGAGAACTTGCAGCACCCATTGCGAAGCAACAAGCGGCGAGAAGAAACACGATTTTTTTCATGATAAATATATTTAAGACACAAGGTAACAGCGCAACCTACAACTCAAACAATTCAAACACATCGAACAATTCAAACTCCTCAAACGCTTGAACTAACTTTGGGCGAAATTAGCCATTAGCTTTCATGAATTCACCTGCTGCTCCGCAACGCACCCTTCGCCAACTGCCGCCCCGCCGCCTCGACTGGTACACGCAGGCCGTGCTGATGGTCGGTGGTTTTATGAGCCAAGTGGGCTGGGCACTGCTGGCCCTGGGTTCGGTCTTCTTCTGGACGGTGGCCGTGCGCTCGGAGGCCGTGGAGTGGTTTCGGGGCAGCGTGGCCAACTGGCAGGACAAGGAGGGCGTCATCCTCGAAGCCGACTCGACGGGCACGGTGGAAGATGGGCAGCAGATATGGCGCTACTTGCACGCCGTGGAACCCGGCGATGGCTACCGCTACAAGGGCGTGAGCTATTCGGTGGGCAAAAAATTCGATGCGGGGCAATTGGCCTTCATCCGCTACGATGCCGACAATCCCCGCAACAACTTCGCCGTGGGCCTGCGCCGAAGCGAGTACCGTTGGCAGGTGAACCTGCTGCTGCTCTTGCCGTTGCTCGGTTTTTTGCTGCTGCTGCACCCCTTGCGCCGCAACCTGAAAGTGCTGCGCTTGCTCAAAATCGGCGACTTCACCCGTGGCCGCCTCATTGCCAAGAACCCCACGGGGCAGGTGGTGCGCCTCGGCGCAAACATGATGCCCGTGTTCCGCTTTGAGTTCCGCTTTGAACACAACGGCATCGCCTACCAAGCCAGTTGCCGCACCCATCACCCCGCCCTCGTGGAAGACGAGGACAGCGAAAGCATCCTTTACGACCGCTACAAACCCAGCTTTAATTTGGTCTATGACGCCGTGCCGCATTTGCCCAAAATAACGGCGGCTGGCCGACTGGCCCCGATGCCGGTGGAACGGGCTTGGGTGCTGTTTGCGCCAGCGTTTGTGGTGGGGGTGAATTTAGTGTATTTGGTGATGGGGAGTTTCTAGTTTTAAGTGTTGAGTTTCGGGTTTTGAGTTGTGGCCACTCAAAACTCAAAACTCAAAACTTCCTTACTCCACCAACTTATTCCGAAACGCATACCGTACCAGTCCGGCAGTGTTTTTTACTTGCAGCTTCGCAATGATGTTTTTGCGGTGTTTCTCCACGGTATGGAAGGAAAGGTAGAGTTGGTCGGCGATTTCCTGCGAGGTCATTTCGTTGCAAATTAGGCGGACGATTTCCAGTTCCCGGTCGGTGAGTTCTACTGGTTTGCTGTCTGTAGAGCCGGGTTTGGCCAATAGGCCATCGAAGAGTTTTTCCTTGATTTCGAGGGGGAAATATTTGCCACCCTTGGCGACTTCCCGAATAGCTTCCAAAAGTACCTTCCGGGGCGAGTTTTTGAGGATATAACCATCGGCGCCCAGTTTGGCCAAGTTGCCGATGAACTCGGCGGTGTTGTACATGGTCAGTACCAGAATTTTAAGGTCGGGGCGGCTGGCTTTTAATTCTGCTGTGGCCTCAGCACCGTTCATATTGGGCATTTCAATGTCCATGATGACCAGGTCAACGGGCTTGTTGCGCAGCACCTCTAGCAGCTTCTCGCCATCGAGCGCCTTGCCCACCACCTGTATATCGGACTCAGGTGCCAGCAAGGCCACCAGCCCATCAATCACCACCTCGTGGTCATCGGCTATCACGATTTTGACCTTGTAGTCCACCATATTCATCGTTTATCATTCATCATTTATCATTCTCAAACGGGCACTTCAATCAAGACAGAAGTACCGCTCCCCTTTCCGGTATCAAAGAAAACGGTTCCGTTGATGCCCCGCACCCGTGCCTCTATGTTCTTCAGGCCCATGCCCGATGATTTCACGGCCGCAGGGTCGAAGCCTTGGCCGTCGTCTTCCACAGTCACGTTCAGTTCGTCCTCAATTCGGCTAATTTGGATGGTGACGGCGCTGGCCTTGGCGTGCTTGAGGATATTGCTCATCAGCTCTTGGATGACCCGGTACAGGGTGATTTCCACTTGGTTGTCGGGCCGCTCCTCCATGCCGAACACCACCAGCTTGGCCTGCAGCCTGCCCGAAGCGTTGATGGCGCTGCAAAGCTCCTCCACGGCTGTCACCAGCCCAAACTTGGTGAGCACGCCCGACACCATGTCGTGCGAAATGCGGCGTACCTCCTGATAGGCATCGTCCAGCATGCGATTGGCCTTTACCAGTGGCGCTAGGTCCTGTTTATCGGTGCTGCCCTCCAGATAGCCGTCAAAACTCCATTTCACAGTGGTGAGCATGGAGCCGAGGCGGTCATGCAGGTCTTTGGCGATGCGCACCCGCTCTACCTCCTGCCCCTCCAGCACAGCGTTGATGGACTTGATTTCCTGGTCACGCAGCAGTTCTTCCACTTCCTTTAGGTGCAGTTGCTCCTGCTGCTGCGCAATGAGCGCCGCCGTCCGCTGCCGATGCCGGAAGTAGAAGAAGGTGGCGGCGGCCACGGCTAGGGCAGCGAGGAAGAGGGCGAGGAAGGTGCGGGAGCGGGTGGTGGCTTGGGTGGCTTTTAGTTCTGCTTCTGATGCAAGCCTTTCTTTTTCGGCGGTTTCGTATTTGGTTTGCATTTCGGCGATGGCGGTGGCTTTGTCTTTGGAGTAGATGGAGTCTTGAAAGTTTTTGGATTGTGTTTGGTAATAGTAGGCGCTGTCAAATTTTCCTAAGTCGTGGTAGCATCTTGCGAGACCGTCGTAAAGCAAGTTGCGGTCTTCCATTCCCCCTCTAGTGCTTAAAATATTCTGTGCTATTAAAAAACTTTTAAGCGCAATTTTTGGCCTTTTCATTACAATTTGAAGTTCCCCAAAGTTTGCATGTGCGGCAAATAAACCTAAGCTTGAAGAGTCGTTGGCTTCGAAGATTCTAATGGATTGTTTAAAGTGAGTGTCTGCTTCTTCGTATAATCCTTGTCTGATTTCAATTTGACCCAAAAAATCAAATGCCATTGCTTGGTCTTCCCAATTACCTTCAGATACATAGTATTTAACAACTTCGTCCAATATTTTTTTAGCATAGTCATATTTTTTGCTGTTAAAATATTTTGTTGCCAAGTTATATTTCGAGTTAATTATGTCTATTGTATCACCATGTTCAAGGTAAATAGCAAGACTTTTCAAGTTGTAGTCAATAGCATTGCTCCAATCTTTCTCTTGTTCAAATGCATTTGCAATGTTCGTGTAAACGCTGGCAAGTTTCAATGGATAACCTTTGATGTGCTGAATTATTTTTACTGCTCGAAAATGAAAATCTATGGCAGACTGATGGTCCCCCTGTTCTCGTTTCAGTACACCAATATTATTTAAAACTCCAGCGTATCCTAAACTATCCCTTAATTTTAATCGAATTTTTAATGCATCTTCGAAATAAAAAAGAGATTTGCCATATTCGCCCGAATTTCGATAAATTAAACCCATTATATTGCAACTTGTTGCGTATCCAGCTTCATATCCACACTCTTCTGCTTTCCTTTTGGCAATTTCAGCGTTTTTAATAGCCCTCGTGTTATCTGTTGTTCGGTTTTCGTAAGCCATATCATTTAGACTATCAACGACCAAAACGCAATCTGCTTGGCCTTTAAGGCAAATAAGTACAATTGTCTGAAAAAGTAAAAACAAACCAAGATTTAGTTTCATTTAAAGAAAAGTTAATCCATGCTTTGTTGAAAATCAGTGCATGATGTTTGTGGTAAAAAAAACTATCTTTTACTCTTTTTTTTACTCTTGCCTCTTTTTTTATTGAAATCTGGAGAAACTTCAATGATGTGTGTTTCGTCTTTTCCGAAAAATATTAGTGATGGCTTGTCATCTGAATTTTTGTGCCTAATGATAGTTTTACCCTGGTCAGTATATGCAGAAACGCTTGTGTTGGGCGTTTGCACAATTATTTCTAAAAAATTATCTTGTTCGGGGTCAAGGTAAGCAATTGTATTGATAGTGTCAGGTAAGATTACTTTCAATTTAGGTGTAGAATTACTTGATAATTTTATGGTGGAGCGAGAATCAGTGCCGATTTTTCCTCCAGAGTTAATAGATTCGAAGATGTCACTTCCTTCTTTGAAATCATTTACTAATGTCAAAACATGAGGAAAATAATTACCAAAAGGATTGGTGAAATCTGGTTTTGTCAAGTACACATAAGGTACATTTAATGCGGCAATTGTATCATCATATAAAGTGACATTTCTTGTTTCCACATCTCTAAGTTCAATAATGCACTCACCCTTGAGTATTGGTGGATTAACTTCACCATCAAAAATCTTAACAGAAACAACGCAATCGGAACAATTGAGTGCTTGGAAATCAATGCTATCAGTAGCATAATTAGGAATTTTAGTTGGAACTCCATTTTTCAATAGATATTCAACCCTAAAAGTTGCTGGAGGGGTATCCCATTTGCCCGTGGCTTGGACTCGTTCGATACCCTTGTTAGTTTCAACTGGAACCATCACAAATAATCTCAGCTCATTTGGTGAAATTTTAGCTAAGTATAGATGTGGTGCATTTGTTTTAGGTGGTCTTGCCATTTTTTTTGAATTTTGATAATTTTTAGAACTTATTTACTACTTCAGATAGTTTTTGACATACTTCGCCAAGTCCCGGTTGGTAAGGAACGAAATTGGGTTTCAAAAAGCAATCCCCATCTTTGAACATGCCAATCCCACTTACAAGCATGCCAATAACTTTATGATTTTGGGCATCAAATATTGGTGAACCTGAGTTACCAGGAAACATATCGAGACAGCATTTGAATCGCTGGACATCAAAATCAGGGTATGAAATTTTCCCATCAAGATGGAGCTTAAGTGGCTGCGCCATACCATGTCCTATGCCGTAAACTGGTTGCTTGTCTATTAATGTAGGTGAACCATCTATTTCAGAATAGTCAATAAAATATTTAGGCTGATTCTGACATAGTCCTTTTATACTGAAAATAGCCCAGTCCGTAATGCTGCTATATCTTTTTAGAGGAGTATCAATATCTGTGTTAATAACCTCGTAGATGTTGCATCTTTTAATTCTAACGCCTTTGATATCCTTGCCATCATCAGTCTTACATTCGTTAGTCGAATCAAAGAGGCTATCTTGTGTAAATCCAGTGATTATTCTAACGTCATCCCATTCTATTATACCATGACCAGATGAAAAAATAGAGTCATTTTTGTGGAATAAGTGCGCAGCAGTTATTACTTTTATTTTATCTTCCTTTCTTACTAAAAAACCAGTGCCTAAACCGATTACAGCTTTTTGATTTCCATAAGGGCTTAGATAATGAAATTTTCGTTCATAGCCTACTATTCCCCAGTCTTTCAGCTGGTCTGCTACTAAAATAAAATCATCCGTTGATTGACACTCGTACAATTCATCTTTATGGACAATCAACACCACAGAGTTGTGATTTTTCTTAATTAGTTCCAACCCTGCTAGTTTACTTGTATCAAAAAATGGTTCGAGACATTTTTCAATTCGCCATAATTCAACCCTGTCGTCCATTTTTGGCGCTATTTCTTCACCATTTTTGTTTTTTAGTTGCTTTATATTTGCATTATCTTCTATCCTATATTCTCTAATTTCCCCTAATGCATCTTTCAGCCATGACCAAAGCACATTTTCCTGTTTAAGCATCTCTGAAAAACTTTCTTTCCACATTCTGCTTATATTTTTTTCTTTTTTCTTTTTCTCTTCTATTTTTAGTAATTTAAACAATTCAAACATGTTGTCAACTAACAAGAGTAACAAATCCCCAAAACTCAATTTTTCTAAATCTTTAGATGCCATGGCACTCAATATATCAGCCTTAGCTAAAATTTTAACGTTTTCTCTTCTACTTATTTCGTTAATAAGCAAAGTTATCATTATTCCCCTGTTAATTTTAGCTGTAAGTTTCATAGTTTCTTTGATTTTAAATTAATTGGGCATTCTTCTTGTCAATGAACACCCAACAAACTTAATTGCATCATCAGAATTTGCTTCAATATGGCTGATTTAGTTTTTGAAAGCCTGTATCGAAATTTCCAATGTATTTCACCCCGCAAATCTCCCCACTCCCGCAAACCTACGCAATCCCCATTTCCCGTACAAGTCTATACCAGAAAATGGTGATCCACAAAAAAGGCCCGTGCAGGGCAAACACTGCTGCACGGGCCAATCACAGGGCATCAATGGGCAAAGAGCATCAGAATGCTTTCACTTCAAAATCATCCGTATAGGGGCCGGGTTCGTTGCCTTTTCGGCCATGAATGCGGATGAATGACCTGCCAGCGGGCACGTTGCGCACCAGGCAACGATGTAGATATGTATGACGAATACCTGTTTTCAGTACCATGCTTTTCTGGTTTCTGGTGATTTCCAGTGGCTGGTGGGAGGGGCATCTTTGCAATGTTAGATGACGGTAGTTGTACAGACAGCTAAGCGGATGGCCGGATGCGCCTATATTGGTTCCAATCGGCTGCCGAAATATGCTGAATCACTTGAATTTGCTACTGTTTTTCATTGTTTAACCGTAAAATAGAAATCATGAAATCCAAAATCCTAGTTCTTCTTACTTCATTTTTTTTGTTCTCAAGCTGTAGTGCTATACAGGATTTTCTTGAGAACAACGGCAACCGAACGGTGGCCTTAATCAATGATGCCATTGACAAAGTAACAAGTCAGTCAGCGTCATGGCAGACCACCTTGACGGAACTTGAAAGCAAATTGATAAAAGATACACAAAGCACCGTTCGTACCGAGGTAAGCAACCTTGCAGACCGCACCGTTGCAGTGGCGGGTACTGAATTTAGGTGCAATTCTGATTTCTTGGGCAACCGTGTGGTGCAGGAGCTTGAGCGGATAAAGGCCCGCTATTGCGGTAAGACTGTACCGGAGCGTGTCCCTGCGATTTGTCAGGTAGTACCATCTGCTGTTGACATGAGTTTGGAGCCTGGGCGCAGGGGCCAGATAGATATCACTGGTTACGATTTTGACAACCAGCCCAATTTGCGGCTTTATCTAGTGGCTGGTGGGCTTAAGATGGATGTTTCTGCCTCCCTCAATAAACTCTCCCATTATCAAATGGTCATCAATTTGGGGCAAAATGGGGTTCTGCTTAATGAAAACAGCACCAACCTGATGCTGGAATATAATGGCAAGGAACTGTCGTCAATACCTATTACACAGCCAATTATACCAGATTGTATCGTTGAAGAGCGGGTAATTCCCATGTCGGAAGTGACCTTTATGCCCGTACATACAAGGGGCGACAAGGAATTTGAAGGCCACGGACCTCAAGTCGCAAGCAATGTGGAGGTTTATCCCAAAGGCAATACGTTGGAGGCACACATCTACATGAAGGCCGAGGAAACAAAGAGCGATTGGACGACCGCAGAAGGGCATTTGCAACAAACGATGTGGACAGCCCCTGCGGACAGGATGATACTTGAGGTTACTAGCGACGGTTCTTCTGTCATCAGTTATTTGGACAGCAACCATGCAGACGATTATTTCGAGCAAGGCTCCGGCGAGCTTGTGAAGCGGTTTGTATTTGTTGGGGATACCGACGATAAAGATGCAGGTGTTAGGACCAAGGTAACGGTTTACTTTAATGATATCAGGGTAAAATTGAAGCAAATTGGCAACTGCAAGAATTAGGCGATAAAGCCATTGTACTTGATTTTGGTACAAAATATTATTGGACACTCCCCACATATACCCAAAACTACATTCGCTATAAGTCAGGAACTCCCCCAACAGTAACTACAAGCCATTCCATTAAATGGGTTGCTATTGTATCGGAAGTTGGGGAAATGTGCATGCAATTTTTCTTCACCTATTAAACTATTTGTGCTATGTTTAAATCAATCATTTTCTTGGCAGCATTCCTGCCCTCCGTTTTCGGCTTCGATGCTATTGCGCCAACGGCGCCAGACTGTGCTTGCACCGCCGTCGCCAACGTCCAAAAGACGGGGCAAGGCAGTGGCTCCATCAGCTTTGCTTGGTTCAGCAGTTCCGATGCTACGCAGTACAAAATCTGGTACGTGCGGCAAAGCGATGGCTATACCAGCGCAAACGTGCTCACGACCTCCAGCAACCATACATTCACAGGCTTGGCAGCCGGGCAGTACACTTTTTACTTCGTAAAAGTATGCGGGGGCGAGAGCAGTGGCTATGTAGGCATTGAAGAGATAATCTGCATTTGATTCAAAATGGCACGGCTTGTTTTGGCCGTGCCGTTTTCTATTGAAACCTATCTATTTGCTGCCGCAGCCAATCCCGCATGGTGATGGGGGAGGTTTCAGTAAGCCTGCCTTGTAATTGCTCCCTTTCCTTGGCTGTCACGTTCACGTGTTTCGACTTGATGCCCACCATTTTCCGCACAAAGCGGATGGCATTCAGGTAGGCCCTGCGCCGCTCTTCGCTCAGTTGCTTCGCTTCGATGTATTTTTCGAAAGCGTTCAAATGCCCCAACAGGAACTCGTAGTCCTTTCCCTCTACTGCGTAACGCTCAAATAAAATCTTCATCAGTAGGCTGCGGGCAATGACGTCAAACGCAGGTGTCGTGAACACCGCTTGTCCAAGACAATCCTGCGCCTTGTTCAACTCCCCACTTGCGTGGTGGATATGTGCCCTGCAAAACTGCTCCGTTGGCTCCCGCACGCTATCGGCCAGAAAAGCTGAGAAGCGTGCCATGAACCCCGCCGCCCAACCCAACTCGCCGCATGCCACTGCCAGCAGCACGATATTGGAATAAGCCGTATAGGTGATTCTCCCGTTGTCCAGTACCGACTCGGTTTCTATGGCCAATTTGTAGAGGGACAACAGCTCGGCATTTACCTCCACATCCGTTCGGCCAAGGGCTATTCCGCAGTTGATGAGGTGGGCCAAGATTATGGCTTGGTCATTTTGGGGCAAAACCCCGTGCAGTTGCATGAACAATGCTTGCAAGGCCCGGAACCCGTCTTCGTTGACACCCACGAGGTATAGCCTTACCAATTTATGGTAGAGCGCAGGCAGGGGGTGCTTTTCCACCAAGGAAGGTTCATCGGTGAAATGGAGCAGTGCATCCAGCATCGGTATCTCGTGCTTTTCCGAAAAAAGGCGTTCCCTGGCCAGCATTTCAGCGGCATAACGCAGCTTGGAGGTGGCATAAAACAGGTCGAGATGCTCCATACCTGTGTCCAAATGGGGGGCTTGGGG
>JADLHE010000322.1 GCA_020848965.1 Saprospiraceae bacterium | reverse complement strand
GCACATTGTAAAATGCGGCGGCAAACTTCTTGGCGGGTTCTATCATGCTGAAAAATGCATAGAGCATGGCGAAAAACGTGGGCACGGTGAGCGTCCCACGGTCCACTTCGCTGTAGCCGTACCAGATGAGCACGGCCACCGTGGCCACGCCACGGAACTCGGTGAGCGGCGAAGAGAGGTCACGCCGCCACAGCAGCCGCACAAGCAGCCGTCTGTACTCGTTGTTTTCCCTTTGGAAATGCCTGGACTGGAACCCTTCAGCGTTGAAGCCCTTGATGATGCGCAAGCCGCCAATGCCCTCCTCCATCATCGAAATCAGGCCACCGAGCCGCTCCTGCACCGCCCTAGACTGCCGCTTGAGCCGCTTGCCCACCCGCCCGATGACGAGGCCCGTGAAGGCCAACAGCACCAGCACGAACAGCGTCATGCCGGGGCTGACATAGACCATGAAGGCGAAGGCCCCGACAATCATCATCGGCTCCCGGATGATGCTCTCCAACACGTTCAATATGCTAGACTCGACCTCCTGCACGTCCACCGACATGCGGGCCAGCAGGTCGCCCTTGCGCTCCTCGGAGTAGTAGGCAAGGGGCAAGGCCAGCATCTTGTCGTAGAGTTCTTGGCGGAGGTCACGCACCACGCCGTTGCGCACAGGCGAAAGGAAAAACTGCGAGAGGTATCGGAACAGGTTTTTGAAGAAATACAATACCAGCACGAGGCCGAGGGCGTATGCCAAGGCCGTCCGCTTGCCGTTCTCGGCGATGATTTGGCTGAGGTAGTAGTTGACGTAGCTCTTGATGCTCTCCAAGGACAGCCCCCCGGTAGGCGGCTCGGTCATGGCCTGCTCCTCGCCCAAGAGTATATTCAGAAACGGGATGATGGCCGGAATGCTCACCACCGAAAACAACACCATGAGCAGGTTGCACAGGATATTGCCCACAAGCAGCGGCTTGTAGTTGCGAAGGTAGGACAGTAGGCGAAAAAAGGGCGTTTGCATCAGCTATTTGTATGCGCCCCGCTCATTGGGCGGGGTTTGGCGGGGGAAAGTTAGGTAGATTGGGGGATGTGCGACGATTTGAGCTCCTTCAATTAGCAACTTGCCCATTTCCGAGCGATTTTGCTTATTTTTGACTATCAAAAACAGCATTCGCAATGTCCACTCCATCCAAGATTCAACTCATTCTGGGCGACATCACCAAGCTGCCCGCTGACGCCATCGTGAATGCCGCCAACTCCTCGCTTATGGGCGGCGGCGGGGTGGACGGTGCCATCCATCGGACGGGCGGGCCTGCCATTTTAGAGGATTGCCGGAAAATCGTTGCAAAGCAAGGCGGCTGCAAAACGGGGCACGCTGTCATCACCACGGCTGGGAACTTGCCCGCCAAGTTTGTCATCCATACCGTAGGCCCAGTTTGGAACGGCGGGCACAAAGCCGAGGCGGAGAAACTGGCCAATTGTTACCGCAACGCCCTTCAACTGGCAGTGGAAAATGGCTGCAAGTCGGTGGCTTTCCCCTGCATCAGCACGGGCATTTACGGCTACCCCATTGCGGAAGCAGCCGAAGTGGCGGTGGCGGCTGTGCAATCGTTTTTAGCTAGCAACGACAGTATTGAAAGCGTGATAATGGTTTGCTTTGACGATGCGAATTTTAATGCCATCAGTGCCGCTTTGGCCAAGCATTAGTTTTTACAAGAAATACTCCCCTACCCACGCAATCTTACCCGCTTCTGGCCTTGATTCTTCGTTCCTTTCCAGCACCTCCTTGGCATACTGGTGCAATGCCTCCAAAGCATTTGGCGCAGCCAAAATAGCCTGAACACGGGCGTCGGCATCTTTTAGGGCCTGAACTTCATCTTTGGTTGGCACGGTGTAAAGCCCTGCCAATTGGCCGAGGTTGTTGGCACTGAACACATGGCTTTCGAGGATGCTTTTAGGCAGTGAATCGAAGCCGATGCAGGGCTGTTCTATCGCTTGCGCAATGGTGTAGATGGCGCTGCCGCTCGCCCGCACGTAATAGGCACGGCCGAGGCGGCCCATGAGGTCGAGCTTGTCGGGCATGATGCGGCCTTTTTCATCGAGCACGTCTTCTTGGATGTGCATCCTGAGCATTTCGCAGACAATCAAATGCCCGGCACCGCCTTGGTCGCCGAGGGTGATGATGTCCGTCACCTTGCACTCCATGTTGATGGGCGACTCCCCAACCCTAAAGGGCCGCACGAGGTCGGCAGGCACGGGCGTGAGGCCACTTTTCTCAAACTCGTTCACGCCCTTTTCGAACTGGGCGCTGGCTACGGCCATTTGCCGCACGATGGGAAAGTTCACGGCATTGATGACCACCTCTGGCACTTCCCGCACATTGGCAAGGGTATCCTTCACGGTGTTGTTCGTGGCCCGGCGGTTCGAGGAGAAGACGAAAATGGGCGGGTTGGAACTGAAGGCATTGAAAAAGCTGTAGGGGGCGAGGTTGGGGTTGCCGTCCTTGTCCACCGTGCTTACAAAGGCGATGGGCCTTGGCCCGCTGGCTCCGACGATGAAGTGGTGGAAATCGTGGCGGGGCACGCTGCCCGGCTCTATGATTCGGTATGTTTTGCTGGATTTGGATTCGGTCATCTGAATTGTTGTTTTGACAGAAACGAAGCAACCAATGGTTGGGCTTTTTTGCGGAGCAAAGGAAATGAATTGCTAGCCAATTAAACCAATTTGCCTTGTAATGACTTTTAACTAAAACGATTTACAGCCTATGATGCCACTTTTTCAGCAAATCATTACCGACGTTGTACAAAAGCAACTCAAAAAAACACATACCGGCCAGATACCCCAAAAACTACTGGAGCGGGAAAGCCGGAACCTCCGTTTGGATGTTTTCAGCTTCGCAAAAGATGTGCTGCTGATTTGTATTGGCGTGGCTTCGGCTGCTTTCGGGCTTCAGGGCTTCTTGCTACCGAACAAATTCATTGACGGTGGCGTCACGGGCATTTCGTTGCTCGTGGAAGTTGTGACGGGCACCCCGCTCTCGGTACTGCTGGTGCTCATCAACCTACCGTTCCTGCTCTTGGGCATCCGCACCATCAGCCGCAGTTTTGCGATGAAAAGTGCAGTGGCCATCGTACTATTGGCAATAGTGGTGCATTTTACGCAATTCTCCGTCATCACACAGGACAAATTGCTCATTGCCGTTTTCGGTGGGTTTTTCCTTGGCATGGGCATTGGCTTGGCCATACGGGGCGGGGCGGTAATTGACGGTACGGAGGTAATGGCCATTTGGATTAGCCGACACACGAGCCTGACGGTGGGGGACATCATCCTGCTGTTCAACATCATCATTTTTTCGTTCGGCGCCTATGTGCTGTCCATAGAAACGGCCTTGTATGCCATACTCACCTACTTGTCAGCCGCCAAAACCGTTGATTTTGTCATCGAAGGCATCGAGGAATACATCGGCGTGACCATCATCTCCAATTTCAGTGAAGAAGTACGGCTGGCCATTACCGAAAAAATGGGGCGAGGGGTCACACTGTACGCTGGCAAACGGGGCTTCGGCAAGCGGGGCGAACAATTGAACCCAACGGACATCGTATTCACGGTGATTACCCGTTTGGAGCTTTCCAAATTGAAAAAAGAGGTGGGGAAAATTGACCCCGACGCTTTTATCGTGTTTAGCGAAGTGAAAGATACAAAAGGCGGGATGATCAAAAAAAGACCGTTGAAAAAGTAAGCGCCCCGCTCATCGAAGGCCAACGATATTTCTTTAAAATCAAAATTTCATTTTGAAACGAAGGTTGCCCAACCTGCGTATTTGTGTGAAGTAGGGTCATTCGGCGAAGATGGGCTATTTTCATTTTGTGTTTTACATGCATGAAACTAGGCATAAAACCCAATAAACCCTATCTTTGCAGCCATTTTTGACGACCCCTTATCCAATCACCATCAATTTTTAATCATTTCAAAGCGCAACTATGCCATACCTTTTTACTTCCGAAAGCGTATCGGAAGGACATCCAGACAAAGTAGCAGACCAAATTTCTGATGCACTCGTTGACCACTTCCTTGCCTTTGACCCCAGCTCAAAAGTTGCTTGCGAAACCCTCGTGACAACTGGACAGGTGGTGTTGGCAGGCGAAGTAAAAACCTCGACGTACCTCGATGTGCAGTCCATTGCACGCAGCGTCATCGGTAAAATTGGCTACACCAAAAGCGAATACATGTTCGAAGCGCACTCTTGCGGCGTGCTTTCGGCCATTCACGAGCAATCTCCTGACATCAACCGGGGCGTAGAGCGCAAAAACCCGGAAGACCAAGGCGCTGGCGACCAAGGCATGATGTTCGGCTACGCCACCAACGAGACCGACAACTATATGCCCTTCGCACTTGACCTTTCCCACAAAATCCTGCTGGAAATGGCTGAAATACGCCGGGAAGGCAAGCGGATGAAATACCTCCGCCCCGATGCAAAATCGCAGGTGACCATTGAGTATTCCGACAAAAACCAGCCAATCCGCATTGACACCATCGTGGTTTCAACACAGCACGACGACTTCGCTGAAGAAACAGCCATGTTGGAACAAATCAAGAAAGACGTCATCACCTACGTCATTCCACGGGTAAAAAAGAAATGCTCGCAGAAAGTGCAGCGCCTGTTCAAAGAAGGCATCACTTACCACGTGAACCCAACGGGCAAGTTCGTGATTGGTGGCCCGCACGGCGACACGGGCCTGACTGGCCGTAAAATCATTGTGGACACATACGGTGGCAAGGGCGCACACGGCGGCGGTGCCTTCAGCGGCAAAGACCCATCAAAAGTGGACCGCTCCGGTGCTTACGCAACCCGCCACATTGCCAAGAACCTCGTGGCTGCTGGCGTTTGCAACGAAGTGCTCGTGCAAGTGAGCTACGCCATCGGCGTCGCAAAGCCAACGAACATCTACGTCAACACCTACGGCAGCGCCAAGGTGAAGATGAAGGACAGCGAAATCGCCAATATCGTAGCCGAGGTTTTCGACATGCGCCCTTATGCCATTGAGAACCGCCTCAAGCTGCGCAACCCGATTTATCAGGATTCCGCTGCGTACGGTCACATGGGCCGCACGCCGGAAGTGAAAAAAGTGACACTGACCAACGGCTCCGGCGAGACCATCACCAAAGAAGTGGAAACCTTCACTTGGGAGAAGCTCGACCACGTTGACAAAGTGAAGAAAGCATTCGGCATCGCCTAAAAACTGCCGAAAAACAGAAGGGCCGTGCCGGAACTTATACCTGCACGGCCTTTTCTTTTGCCCAAAATGAACGTTTTGCGAAGCAAAAGATTTATACTTGCCAACTTGAAACGGTTGACGGTAGTGGGTAGTCGGCAATACGGCAACCGACCACCGTCAACCAATTACCGTCAACCGATAAATCATGGCCGACATACGCCAAAAGCAAGTAGCAGAAATGATTAAGCGGCACTTTAGCGTGCTGCTGCAGCAAGAGGGGGCATATATCTATGGCACGGAGGCATTTGTGACTGTGACCAACGTCAAGATGTCGCCCGACTTCAATATTGCAAAAATCTACCTCAGCATTTTCAACACCGAAAACAAGCAGGAAGTGATTCTGGAAATGGAACACCATTACACCCGGCTAAAACAGGCACTTGCAAGCCGTATTGGCAAGCAAATTCGCCGGATGCCGGAGCTTCATTTCTATATTGACGACACCTTGGATGAAATGTACCGGGTGGACACCCTTTTCCAGCGCCTCGAAGCCGACAACCAGATGGGCCGTGGAAGGGAGGAGGAGGAGGAGTGATTGCGGATTGCGGAAACCCAAGCTTCAAGAATATGTTTCGAATTTTTTGAATCTATAGAGCGTCCCAATCCGAAATCCGCATTCCCAAATCCGCAATCGCCAAAGGGTTATTCTATGAAAAACACAATCTTCGTTTGCTTCGCAATGGGCGTTCTGGCCCTGATGGCATCCTGCAAATCCGAACCAGTGGGCGGAGCACTTGCCAATTCGTATTGGACGCTGACGGCGGCCAAACTAGGACGAAAAACCGTTCAATTCCCGAAGGCAGCCGAGGTGAGCCTCCAGTTTTCCGAAGAAAAAATCTCAGGAAAAGCCCCCTGCAACAGCTTTTTCGGGGAGTACGAGGCCAAGGGTTCGGCCATTAAAGTCGGTGAAATAGGCTCAACCAAGCGGGCTTGCGACAAAATGGAGCAAGAAGACATCTTTCTTTCCCTGCTTTCAAAAGCCAACAGCTACTCCATAGAAGGCGACAAACTCGAAGTTTTCGGTTCGGATGGTCAACTTACTTTTTTCCGAATGAAAAAAGAAAAAGCGGACGCCTTGCGCTATGCACAAGGGGTGGGTAGGCTGGAGAAACAATTCCCCGCATTGGAAGCTGGTGATGCACTGCACCTGTTCCCCATTTTGCGGGTGGACAACCCCGGCAATTACCCGTACCAAGGCAGCCTTGTGGACACCAGCTTTTACCAGTATTTCAGCACCGAAATCCGGGAAATATGGCAGGGTGGTGGCGGCGATGTATTGGCCGTTGGCCATTTTGGCGACTTTTTCGTTTGCCGGGTTCCGGGCCGCTACGTTTCCAGCGACATTGCCATTTTCAAGATACAGGGCAGTGAGATGCAGCACATCGAAACCATTGCCTGGGCTTGGTGCGACGAGGGCTGGTGCAACCAACAAGATGCCTGGCTCACCGACTATGACGGCGATGGCCACACCGATGTGGTACAGCATTACACCCTCACCGACGACCGGGGGGTAATAAAGGAAGAACGTTTTACCCTACTGCTCCAAAACGAAGCCAGCGAGCTGCTGCAAGACCCCACTGCCAAGCTGGACAAGAAGAAGTACAAGATGTCAAAAATTTAAACTAATCACTTGATTGTTAGGTTTTTACAAATATTGCCAAATAAAGTAAGTGCTCTCATAGCAATCAAGCAATGTTCACAATTCAACAATTCCCTACCTTTGCGTTCCCAAAACACTATGATGCCCGTTTCAGGGGCGATTTAAAGCAATAATGGCATGGACAACAATCAGGCAAAATTGGTAGAAGCATACAATGAGAAGGGCGAACTCATCAGCCCTGTGTTGCCGGAAGACAAGAAAAACTACCTCATAGACATAGACGGGACGGTCTGCGACGATGTACCCAACGAACAGCCAGAGCGCATGGCCACCGTGCCTCCCTACCCCGACGCACTCAAAATTTGCAACAAATGGCACGAGGATGGCCATATCATCACATTCTTCACCTCACGCACCGAGGAACACCGTGACGTAACCGTCGCTTGGCTCGAAAAGCATGGTTTCAAATATCATGGCATCATCTTCGGCAAGCCCCGTGGCGGCAATTACCATTGGATTGACAACCACATCGTGCGGGCCACCCGTTTCAAGGGCAAATTCACTGACCTCGTGGTGAAGAACCACGAAATAGAAGTGTTCCAGTGATTTTAGGCCGTTAACCTATTTTTCGGTCGTACCAGTTACAGGATTGCCTTTCTTCTCACTCCCTTTTCAATTAAAACTAGCAAAACCGTAACTTCGCCTTCCACAAGGAGGCATTGACATGACGATGCCTTTGTCCAACCAAACAAAACAACGATGGGATTCTGGTTCAAAAAACGTACTACGCCCGTGGTGGGCAATAGCGAAGGGAGCGACGAGCAATTTTTCAATGACCTTCGCAAGCGGGAGTTCAGCCGGCTTGACCGCCAGCGCCAAGTTTATCTCGACTATACAGGCGGCAACCTCTACGCCCAAAGCCTGATAGACAAGCACTTCGCCTATCTTCGGGATGCCGTCTATGGCAACCCGCACTCCACCAATCCCACTTCACAGCTATCCACCCGCAACGTGACCGAGGCTCGTGAGAAAGTGCTTCGTTTCTTCAATGCACAAGACGACTACTTCTGCGTTTTCACCGCCAACGCCTCCGGTGCGCTGCAAATCGTGGGTGAGTGCTACCCTTTCTGCGAGGGCAGTCAGTTCCTACTCACTGCCGACAACCACAACTCGGTGAACGGCATCCGGGAGTATTGCCAGAGCAAGGGCGGCCACTACAATTACTGCCCACTGCACTACGAAGACCTGACCATTGACGAAACTTCGCTCGACGAAATGTTGCGCCAGCACCCAGAAAGCAAGCATAAGCTGCTCGCCTTCCCTGCTCAATCCAATGTATCGGGCGTGAAGCACCCGCTGTCGTGGGTGGCCAAGGCACAGTCCCTAGGCTGGGATGTGCTGCTCGACGCCGCTGCCTACGTGCCCACTTCCCGCCTTGACCTCAAGCAAGTACAGCCGGACTTCGTCTCGGTTTCTTTCTATAAAATATTCGGCTACCCGACGGGCATCGGTTGCCTTTTAGTGAAAAAATCGAAATTCGAGCTGCTGAAAAAACCTTGGTTTGCCGGAGGCACTGTCACTGCCGTATCGGTCAATTACGGCGGCCACTTCCTCGCCGCCGACCATGAGCGCTTCGAGAATGGCACGGTGAACTACTTGGACATACCCGCCATCAGCCGTGGTCTCGATTTCATCGAAAACATCGGCATGGAACGCATCAACCGGCGGGTGCGACACCTGACGCAGACCCTCATCAAGCGCATGCTCGACCTTCGGCACAACAACGGTCAGCCGCTCGTGCGCATTTTCGGCCCTACGAACCTTGACGTGAAGGGCGGCACCATCATCTTCAACGTCAGTGACGGCGATGGAAATGCGTTCCCTTTCGAGGAGGTGGAACAACGGGCCAACTCGCAACTCATCTCGCTGCGCACTGGCTGTTTCTGCAACCCCGGCATTGACGAAGTCAACAACTGCGTTTCCACGGAAGAACTCGCCAAGTACTTCAGCTCCCGCAAGACGGGCAATTATTACGATATGATAACTTATTTGGGGAAAATGCGGGGCGCCATCCGTATCTCCGTAGGCATACCGACCACCGAGGAGGATATTGAACGGTTTATTCAGTTTTTGCAAGGCTATAAAAACAAAATGGCCGTGCTGGGAGCGCATAGGGTGGCAGCTTAACCGCCTATTCTCAAACACAATACAGTCATATTTCCACATTTCACCGATGCCATTAGGTGAGCTTGGGTTGGCGGTCTATATCCACTTAACCCCCAATTTGGTATTCAAAAAAAGTCAGTTTCGACCATTGCCGCAACCAAGCATGCAGCTCAAGCTAATATCAAGATGAGGAATAACTTTAAAATTAATTAAAATCACCCCTATCTTTGATAGTATCAAATGATAGTATCATGGCTCAACCACCTTTTGAAATAAGCAGTTTCATCCTAAGAAAAATTGCTTCCATCTCTGAAAAATTGGGGGAGATCAACGCCGCCCACCTGCAACGGCCTGCGCCTGAATTGCGCAAGCGCAACCGCATCCGAACCATCGGGGCAACCCTGGCCATTGAGGGGAACACCCTTACCGAGGAGCAAATCACGGCTTTGCTGGAGAACAAGCGGGTGGTCGGCCCGCAAAAGGACATCCAAGAGGTGCTGAACGCCATCAATGTTTATGAGCAACTACCCAGTTTTGCCCCCCTTAAAATAAAGTCGTTCTTAAAAGCCCACGCCATGCTCTTGGCTGACCTGATTCCCTCCGCAGGGATGTTCAGGACAGCGGGAGTGGGTATCGTGAAAGGCTCGGAGGTAGCACATCTCGCCCCGCCCGCATGGAACGTGCAGCCGCTGATGATGGAGCTTTTCGAGTACTTGAAAAAATCGGATGACCATGTGCTGATAAAAAGCTGCGTTTTCCATTATGAAATGGAGTTCATCCACCCGTTCATGGACGGTAATGGTCGCATGGGTCGCCTCTGGCAAACGCTGGTTTTGATGGGGGAATATCCCGTTTTCGAGTTCTTGCCACTCGAAACCATCATCAAACAAAAGCAGGTGAAATACTATGATGCGCTGGCGCAAAGTGACCGGGCTGGCAGTTCGACCAAGTTCATCGAGTTCATGTTGGAAGTGGTAGAGGGGGCTTTGTCGGAGCTGTTATCCCAACAAAGCCGCAGTTTGAGGGCTGGCGAGCGGGTTGAATACTACAAATCGGTGATCGGTGGGCAGCCGTTTTCGAGGCAAGATTATCTGCGTCATTTCAAGCAAATCTCTGCCCCAACTGCCAGCCGGGATTTGGCGGAGGCGGTAGCTCAAGGCATTTTGGAACGCATAGGAGACAAGCGCACGTCCACATATCGGTATATTTAGCAGCCATATTTGCCAATTTCACCGACTCCGCAACTTACCAAGCAGCCAAAGCGTTTCAGACTGGTCTTTGAATGCCTAATTTTGACCTACATCAATGGAGAGAAATTTGCAGTAAAAGCACCGCCCCACCCTGAAACCAGAAAACGAAGTTTCACGCAAGTAAACCACTTAAAACCTTAAACCTATAGTACCATGTCGCACAAGGATAATTACCAACTGCTCATCGAGAAGCTCGACCAATTCATCAGGAAGTACTACGTGAACCAACTGATACGTGGTAGCCTGTACAGTTTGGCCCTGCTGCTGGCCCTGTTCCTCGGCCTGAATTTTTTGGAGTACCATTTTTACTTCAAGCCCGGCACCCGTGAGGCATTATTTTTCTCCTTCGTGGGAATTTCTACGGTAGCATTGGCCATTTGGGTGGCATTGCCGCTGCTGCACTACTTCCGTTTGGGCAAGGTGATTTCGCATGAAAAAGCGGCCAGCATCATCGGCAGCCATTTCACCGATGTGAAGGATAAGTTGCTGAATATCTTACAGTTGAAGTCGCAAGCCGACACGAACACGACGAGCCGTGACCTGATTTTGGCGAGTATCAACCAGAAGTCGGAGGAAGTGAAGCCCGTACCGTTCCAGCGGGCCATTGACCTTGCGCAGAACCGCAAATACCTTAAGTACGCATTGCCGCCGCTGCTCCTGCTCATCATTGTGCTGTTCGCAGCGCCAAGTCTTATCACCGACAGTACAAGCAGGCTTTTGAAATTCAATAAAGAGTTTGAAAAACCAGCCCCTTTCCGGTTCGTGGTGGCCGAAGACAGCCTGAACGTGGTGCAGTTTGGCGAGTACCCGCTCACCGTTAAAGTGGAAGGCGACGCCCTGCCCAACGAGGCGTTCATTGACATTGACAATATCCAATACCGCCTTACAAAGGTGGACAATAACACCTTCACCTATGTTTTCAGCAACGTGGCAAAGGACACCGAGTTCCGCTTCCTGTCTGGGGCAGTTGAGTCAAAAGGCTATACCTTGGAAGTGCTCGAAAAACCGAACATCGTCGGCTTCGACGTGAAGCTGGACTTCCCCGCCTACACGGGCCGCAGCGATGAGGAACTGAAAAGCACAGGCGACCTCGTGGTGCCCGCCGGAACGAATATTGACTGGATTTTCAATTCGCAATTCACCGATAATATTTCCATCCGCTTCGCTAATGCGGCGCAAACGGTGGATACGAAGCGCTTTTCCGATGAGCTTTTTACCTTTAAAAAGAAGGCGCTGAAGGATGAAATCTACCGACTCTATATTTCAAACAACGACCTGCCCAATGCCGACTCGGTGACGTACAGCATCACCGTGGTGCCGGATTTGTACCCGACCATCAAGGCGGAGAAATTCGAGGACAGCACCAATGCCAAGGTGCTCTACTTTGCAGGCGATGCATCCGACGACTATGGGTTGCTCGGCCTTTCCTTCAATTATAGGGTGAAAAATGGCGGCAAAGAAGGCCCGCTTAAGACGTTGAAACTCCAAAAATCGGAGGGCAAGGCGACCTCGTTCCGCCACATCTTCGACCTGAACGAACTCGGCCTGAAGCCAGGCGACGAAGTGACCTACTATTTCGAGGTTTTCGACAACGACGCTGTGAACGGCAGCAAATCGAGCCGCACCACGCTGATGTCCTTCGCCATGCCGACAGTGGAGGAAATGGAGAAAAAGCAGGAAGAGAACAGCGAACAAATCAAGGACAACCTCGAAAAGGCCATCAAGGAGAGCAAAAAGGTTCAGGAGGAAATGAACAAGCTGCGTGACAAGGTCTTGCAGCAAAAAGACCTCGACTGGCAGACCCGCAAAGAGCTGGAGAAACTGCTCGACCGCCAAAAAGAGCTGCAAAAGCAGATTGACGAGGCCAAGGAAAAGTTCAAGGAGAACCTCGAACAACAGCAAGAAATGGAGCAACCCATCGAGCAGATGCAAGAGAAACAAGAGCAGTTGGAAAAGCTCATGGACGAGACCATGAACGACGAAATGAAGGAACTCATGCAGAAAATCGAGGAGCTGCTGCAAGAAATGCAGAAAGACCAAGCCCTCGAAAAGATGGAGGAGATGAAGAACGAGCAAGAGCAAAAGGAAAAGGACATGGACCGTATGCTGGAGCTTTACAAGCAGTTGGAGTTCGAGTATGAAATGGAGAAGACCATTGATAAGCTGAACGAATTATCCAAAGAGCAAGAAAAACTCAGCGAAGAGACCGAAAAGGCCGACCAGAACGACCAACAACAGTCCAAAGAAGAGCAAAAAAAGGAACAGGAAGGCTTGGAGCAAAAGCAGGAGGAATTGAACCAGAAGATGGAGGACATCTCCAAAAAGATGGAGGAACTCAATAAGAAGAACGAGGAGATGCAGAACAAAAAGGACTTCGACCAACAGAAAGAGGAGCAGGAGTCCATCAAGCAAGACCAGAAGGACAGCAAGCAAAACATTCAAAAGCAAGACAACCAAAAGGCTGGCCGCAAGCAGAAAAGCGCCTCCAAGAAGATGAAGGAAATGGCCGAGCAGATGCAGCAGTCCATGCAGGGCCAGCAGCAGGAGCAGATGGAGGAAGACATGAAGGCGCTCCGCCAATTGCTCGAAAACATCACGACACTCTCTTTCGAGCAAGAGGATGTCATGAACAATTTCACCCCTGTTGAAATCAATACGCCCCGCTACGTCGGCCTAACGCAAGAGCAAAAGAAGATTCAAGACGATTTCAAAATCGTGGAAGACAGCCTTTACGCCCTAGCCAAGCGGGTAGCACAGATGGAGAGATTCATTACCGACAAGGTGGGCGAGATAAAGGACAATATGCGCAAGGGCCTCGACCACTTGGAAGAGCGCCAAAAACCCAACGCCGCCGAGCAGCAGCAGCGGGCCATGAAAAACCTAAACGACCTTGCCCTCATGCTCAGCGAGGTCATGCAGCAGATGCAAATGCAGATGTCGAGCGGGATGCCCGGCAGCCAGATGTGCAGCAAACCCGGTGGCTCCAAGGGCAAGGACGGCAAAGAACCCAAGGACACCCCTGCCTCCGAAGGCCAAAAGCAACTGAACGAGGACATGGAGAAGATGGGCAAAGGCCAAAAAGGCGGCAAAGAAGGTAAAGAGGGCAACGAGGGAGAAAACCCCAGCAGCAAAGAATTTGCCCAGATGGCCGCCCGCCAAGCCGCATTGCGCAAGCAAATGGAGGCCAAGCAAAAAGCGCTGAAAGAACAGGGCAAAGGCGACAAAGAACTTCAGGACATCATTGACCAGATGAACAAGATAGAAAAGGAACTGGTCAACAAGCGCCTGAGCAACGAGCTTAAGAAACGCCAACAGGACATCCTCACCCGCTTGCTCGAACACGAGCGGGCAGAGCGCCAACGTGACCAAGACAACAAGCGCAAACCGGAAACCGCCGAGGATAAGGAGCGTAAAATGCCGCCATCATTGGAAGAATATATCAAGAAGCGAGAAGCTGAGATTGAACAGTACAAGACGGTAAGTCCAGCTTTGAAGCCTTACTATAAAAATTTGGTGGAGGAGTATTACAAATCGTTGAAGGGGGGCAAATAATCAGTTCCCACAAAAACAAAAGCCGTCCCGAACATGATGTTCGGGACGGCTTTTTTATTATCCAATAAATTGAAAATCAGATACTTGGAATAAATGCTGGCAGTGGAAGCGGCTCTTCCATTTCTTCGTAAACATCGGTAAGGAAGCCTTTTGACTCCATCCATTGGTCGTTGAAGACCTTGCCGAGGTACTTGCTGCCGTGGTCGGGCAGGATGAGCACCACCACATCGTCCTTCGTGAACTCGTCTTGGATTTGCAGGAGTGCCTGAATGCCACCACCGCTGGAATAGCCAGCGAAAATGCCCTCCATCATGGCCAATTCACGGGTGCGCAAAGCTGCCTCACGGTCGGTCACTTTCACGAATTTGTCCACTAACTCGAAATTGCAATTGGCAGGGATGATGTTCTTGCCAGTGCCTTCGATTTCGTAGCTGTAAATCTCCCGCTCGTCGTATTCGCCCGTTTCATGGTATTTCTGCAAAGCAGAACCATAGGCGTCCACGCCAATTACCCGGATTTTTGGGTTCTTTTCTTTGAGGAACTGAGCAGTGCCGCTCAAAGTGCCACCCGTACCAGCACTGGCAATGAGTGTTGTGATTTTTCCCTCGGTTTGTTCCCAGATTTCGGGGCCAGTGCTCAGGTAGTGTGCCCGAGCATTCTCCGTATTGAAGTTCTGGTTGATGTACAGCGAGTTGGGAATTTCACGGGCCTTGCGCTCCGCCACCTTATAATAAGAGCGGGGGTCTTCCGGCTTTGCCTCTTTTGGGCAAATGATGACCTCGGCTCCCATGGCCTGCAAACTGTCTATTTTTTCTCTGGAAACCTTACTGGTAAGTGTGAGTACGCACTTATAGCCTTTCACGGCGGCCACCATAGCGAGGCTGAAACCCGTGTTGCCACTCGTAGCTTCGATGAGGGTGCCGCCGGGCTTTAGCCTGCCCAAGCGCTCCGCTTCTTCAATCATGTGCAGGGCAATGCGGTCCTTGGCCGACTGGCCAGGATTGAAGCCTTCACATTTTACATAAACAGTCGGAGCAATGGTCTGCGTAATGCGATTGAGGCGGATGAGCGGGGTACGCCCAATAGTCTCTAGGATGCTGTTATAAGTCATAGACCAGCGAACTTTTGTGTGCGGTACTTCTTAGCGAACGAATGTATAGCGAATAAAAACTGCCGTAAAGATACAACAGCTTTAACGAAGGTAGCTAATCCTTGACAAGAATCACTGAAAGGAACGGTTTTTTTTGAAAATTATTGAAAAATGGGCACCTCAACTCAGTAGGTTGAACACCATCCAACTCCCCAAATAAGCCAAGGCTCCCATGAAGGTGAACTGGATGATGGGCCATTTCCACCCACCTGTTTCCCGCCGAACGACGGCGATGGTACTCAGGCATTGCAGCGCAAAAACATCAAACATGAGCAGGGAGGCCGCCGTGGCGGTGGTGTAGATTTTTGCCCCGGTCTGCGGGTTATGGGCCTCGGCCAATCGGTCGTGGATGGTGGCCTCGTCGCCGGTACTGCCAATGCTGTAGATGGTGGCCATGGTGGCAACGAACACTTCCCGTGCGGCAAAGGACGTGATGAGCGCAATGCCGATTTTCCAATCAAAACCCAATGGGCGTATGGCTGGCTCGATGAACTTGCCGAGGTGGCCGACATAGCTGGCCTCTATTCGATAGGCAGCCACGAGGTCGGCAGTGGCAGTTTCATCGAGGTGCTGTTGCTGCGCAATGCTCGTGGCCTCAGCCTGTGCAGCCTCCATTTTGGCCGGAGGCCCAAAGCTCGCCAATGCCCAAAGCACCATGCTGGCTATCAAAATCACCTTGCCCGCACCCAGTACAAAGGCCGATGTTTTCTCCCAGATGGTTTGCCAGACGTTTCGCCAAACGGGCAAGCGATACGGCGGCAACTGCATCATCAACCAAGAAGGCTCACTTGATTTCACAAAATGCTTGAACACCCAAGCCGCTCCCAGCGCCGCCACGATGCCCAGCAGGTACAGGCACATAAAGGCCAATCCCTGCGCATTAAACACGCCCAACACCCGGCCCGGAGGCACCACGAAGCCTATCAGTACAGTATAAACGGGAATCCTTGCGGAGCAGCTAATGAAGGGCGTGGCAAGGATGGTGAGCAGCCGCTCCCGCCAATTGCCGATGGTGCGGGTGCTCATGATGGCGGGTATTGCGCAAGCACCACCAGCCACCAACGCCACCACGCTGCGCCCATTTAGCCCGAATTGCTGCATCAGTTTGTCAAAAATGAAGACAGCACGGGCCATGTACCCCACTTCTTCGAGGATGGTGACGAGCAGGAACAAGATGGCTATCTGTGGCACAAAGACCAAAATGCCCCCCAATCCAGAGAGAACACCGTCGGTAAGCAGGTCAGTGTACCAAGCGACGGGCATGTGCTGCTTTAGAGTATCGGCAGCCCAGGCGAAACCCGCCTCAATCCAGTCCATCGGGTAGGCGGCCCAAGCGAAAATGGCCTGAAACACCAAGAACATGATGAAAAAGAAGATAATGGGCGCAAGGTAGGGTTGCGTCAGCACCGCATCCAAGCGGTCGGAACGGGTTGGTTTGTCGGCCTTTCGAGCGATGGATTTTTGCAAAACTGGCGTGAACAACTCGTAGCGGCGCATCGTCTCCGCAATCTGCAATGGCAGGCTTTTGAAGTTTTCTGCTTCGCAAATGCGGCGCAAAGCCTCCTTCTCATCCTTCTTTAAATGCGGCAATTTTTCGGCATGGTGTGCCGTCAGCAATGCCCGATAGGGGTTTTCGATGCCCAACCGCTGCTGTGCCTCACTTGCCACTTTTTGCTCGACCAGAGTAGGCTGATAGAGTGGTGATATTGTCTTGTCCGCCCGTGTAGCAGACTCAAGCACATCGGAAATTGCTTGCCGGAGCGCCGCTACGTTCATGCCCGTGCGACCGCTAACGGCTACCACGGGCATTTTTAGGAAATCGGAAAGCCGAGCAATGTCAATGACCATGCCTGAGCGTTCGGCCACGTCGGCCATGTTCAGCGCCAACAGGCTTGGGATGCCAAGGTCTTTGATTTGGGTAAGCAGGAGCAGGTGCTTTTCCAGGCTGGTAATGTCGGCTACATAAACAACGACGTCTGGAAAGTTCTCATCGGAAGGATTGGCAAGCACATTGAGCACCACCCGTTCGTCTTCGGAATTGGGGTAAAGGCTGTAGGCACCAGGGAAGTCAACGAGATTAACTTCCTGACCATCAGCGAGTTGTAATTTTCCAGATTTTTTTTCTACAGTAACGCCGGGGAAATTGGCCACCTTCTGCCGAAGGCCAGTGAGTTGGTTGAAAAGTGAAGATTTACCACTATTTGGATTTCCTGCCAGTGCAACGGTGTTCATTCAAAGTCCGATGTCGTCATGATGCTACTTGCCTCGTTGTGGCGCACGACAACATTGATGCCGTCCACTTTAAGGTAATAGCCCCCATTGAACGGGGCAATGCGTATGACTTTGACCTCGCTGCCGGGCAATACGCCCATGGTCATCAGCTTGCCTGCGATGCGCTCGTCGGTAAAGTGGCTGATGCGCCCTCCGAAACCTGCTTTGAGTTGTGTTACCGCATTTGTCATACGTCTTGATTTTTTACGCTTACGCTGCTGTCGTTATTTAGATTAATTTTAGACAAGCCAAAAGTAAGGCAGTAGGTTTATAAACAGGGTGACTTTTGTCAAAAAACAGAAAAAATTGGGAGCATCATACCTAACATTAGGTAATGCTCCATAAAATGGAAAGGCTCACAACACCTTTTCTACCTATCTTTGCCCGCCTTTCCACAGCCAATACTTGACTGGCCTAGGCTATCGTTATATTTGCCTTTCAGTAAATTTCTTTCAATGAAAAAACCTTTGTTTCTGCTGCTCGCTATCTCCCTGATTTGGAGCTGCGGCGCCCCTAAAAAATATTCTGCCATCACGCTGCCAGAGACCGAGTACGTCAATCTTGACACCGTCTCCGTCACTGCACCCTCAGAATATAACGAGGATGAAATGGTCAGCCTTGACGAACCAGACAGCGGCAGCCTCACGCTGCCTCGCTACAACCCGACCGCCAAACGGGAAAGCGACCTGTTGCACACCAGCCTCGACCTCCGCTTCGACTGGGCCAAAGAGCAAGTGATTGGCAAGGCCACCCTAACACTCAAACCCTATTTCTACCCAACCGATAAGGTCACACTGGACGCCAAGGGCTTCCAGTTCAACAAGATAAGCTTCGAGGGCAGCGCCCAGCCGCTCAAGTACGATTACGACAGCAGCAAGGTGACCATTTATTTGGGCAAGACCTTCACCCGCAACCAAGAATACAAGCTTTTGATTGACTACGTGGCCACGCCCGCCGCATCGGGCGGCAGTGCAGCCATTACATCAGACAAGGGGTTGTTCTTCATTAACCCCCGCAAAACTGAAGCCGACAAGCCCCAGCAAATTTGGACGCAAGGCGAGACGGAGAACAACTCCCGCTGGTTCCCAACCATTGACAAACCCAACGAGCGTGCCACGAGCGAAATCACCTTGACCGTGGAAGACCGTTTCAAAACGCTATCGAACGGCCTGCTCGTTTCATCGAAAAAGAACACGGATGGCACCCGCACCGACCATTGGAAAATGGACATGCCCCATGCGCCCTACCTTGTTATGCTCGCCGTTGGCGAATACGCCGTGGTGAGCGACAAATGGAACGGCAAGGCGGTGGACTATTACGTGGAGCCAAAATTTGAAAAATACGCCCGCAGCATCTTTCCGCACACGCCGGAGATGCTCCAGTTCTTTTCCGATAAATTGGGCGTAGCCTACCCTTGGCAGAAATACTCGCAAGTCGTGGTGCGTGACTACGTAAGCGGTGCCATGGAAAACACCACAGCCGTCATCTTCGGGGATTTCATGCAGGGCACCGACCGCCAACTCATTGACAACCGCCAGAACGAGACCATTACGGCGCACGAGATGTTCCACCACTGGTTCGGCGACTACGTTACCTGCGAATCTTGGGCAAACCTTACGCTCAACGAAGGCTTCGCCAATTACTCCGAATACCTCTGGCTGGAGCAAAAGCACGGCAAAGACGAGGCTGATTTCCACCGCCTCAACGAACTGAACGGCTATATGCAATCGGCAGCACAATCCATGCACCCGCTTATCAACTATGGTTATGAGAACAAAGAAGACATGTTCGACGCCCATAGCTACAACAAGGGCGGCCTAGTGCTGCACATGCTTCGCAATTATGTGGGCGATGAGGCATTCTTCCTTGCGCTGCAAAACTACCTGAAGAAGAACGCCTTCACGGAAGTGGAAGCCGACGAACTGCGCCTTGCCTTTGAGGATGTGACCGGGGAAGACCTCAACTGGTTCTTCGACCAGTGGTTTTTCAAGCAGGGCCAGCCAGAATTGAGCGTTGAATATGATTACGATGACCAAACCAAAGAAGTCATCGTCAATGTGACGCAATTGCAAGACCCCAAGCAGATGCCGGGCGTGTTCGTGCTGCCCGTGGACATTGATGTGTATGTGGATGGCAAAATGAGCCGCCACGATTTCCGCATTGACCAACGCAGCAACAGTTTCCGCATCCCCGCTGCCAAAGACCCGGAACTTATCGTCTTTGATGGCGACGGCGTTCTGCTGGCCGATGTTCACGAAGAAAAAAGCGTGGAGGAATACATTTATCAGTACAAGAACACGAAGAACTTCCTCTCGAAAATTAAGGCAATGGGCGAGCTGGCACAGGATGAAAACGAGAACGCCATTGCCATGATGAAGGATGCCTTGGACGATAAGTTCTGGCTATTCAGGCTTTTTGCCGTTGAGAGCATCGTTTTGGATGAAAAAACCGAGGCAAAAGTGGCCGTACTTGCAGAGAAAGACCCGAATTCTGATGTTCGGGAGTCGGCCATACGCAAATTGGGCGCTACCAACGACAAAAAATATGCACCTCTAGCATCCCGTTCCGTTGAAAATGACAAGGCCATCAAGGTTGTATCCGCAGCGCTGGAAACCTTGCTGGCACTGGATAAGGATGCTGCCTTGGCAACTGCCCAAAAACTGGAAAAAGAAGAGGACGAAGGCATCATCTTGGCAGTGGCTGGCATGTATGCAGAATCAGGCGACCCAAAATATTTGAATTTCTTCGAGGAAAAATTCAATAAGGTTGGCGGTTACAACCAGATTGGCTTCATCCAAAACTACACGAAGCTGGCCCAAAGTGCCGACCCAACTTCTATGGTGCGAGCCGCCAATAAAATCAAGGGAGTGGCTATGGACGAATCGAAAATGTTCTGGCTGCGCTTCATGGTCACAAAGAGCATCAACGAGATGCACGCCAGCTTGGCGAAGAAATTGGAAATGCCCGATGCCCAGACCAGCGAAACAAAAGGGAAAGATGCCGAACTGGTCAAAATCATAGAAGAAATCAAGGCTTGGGAAAAGGATGACCGGGTGATGAATATGTACATCGGCTTGCCTGACCCGGCTTTGAAGCCATAGTTTCAGTGAAAACCCATAAACAATGACGGCGGTGGAATCTTCGATTCCACCGCCGTCATTGTTTATGGGCACAGAAGCATTGTCAATTGGAAATAAGGTTTGTTTGCACTTGAGCAGGAATTCCGTGAAACCCTGAACTTGAAACCTCTACGAGCCATTGCCCCCCTTTATCTCACCCACCTTTTCCAGCAACCACTGCTTTAGCGTCAGCGATTTGCAGTTTTCTATCTCCACCCGGATTTTTTCAATCCCTTTTTTATCAAAAGGTGACAGCATGACGACCTTACGAGTGAAGCGCAACATATTGAGGTATTGCTGCTTTACTGCCTTGGAAATCAAGCGGTTGCGCCGCAAAAAAATGCGGTAGCTATCAAGAAGGGAGTCGAGGGCTTGGTCTTCGCCCTGTTCAAAATAGGTGCGCAACAGCAGCATCCGGCTGCCAAGGGCGTAGGCAATGGTCTGGTATTCCACTTCTTGCAGCAGCTCGATGACCCGGTCGTACCGCTTTTGGTAAAAATAGACATGGGCCAAGTTGTAGTTCAGTGCGTTCTCTTGGTCGGCCTTGGGCAGCCGCTGGGTATAATCCTGGATAAAGGTTTCGGCCCAAGTCAATTCCCTTATGTGTAGCGCTACGGTAATGATGTTTTTATAATGGTGGGGGTTCAGCAGCCCATTGTCGAAGATGATTTCACGGACAAGGGCGATGCGGTAGAGCGCAAACAACTAGCTGTAATAATCCTCCCGACCATGGTTGATTTTGGTATCAATGCAGTAGTTCATGGCATGGATGAACAGTGTCTGCAATTCCTTGGGCTTAAAGCTGCCGGCCTGTGTTTCCAGCAGCGTTTTCATCTCCTGAAAAAAATGCGTCTCTTCAGGGTGGAGCATCATGCGAGCTACGAGGTACCACGCCTTCACGGCTGGTTCTTCTAGGAAAATACTGTTTTCGAGATAGCCCAAAAACTCTGGGTGAACGTTCACGGATGCCGTTTCAGACATCATTTTGCTATAGCCGAGCATGTCGGCGTAGTGTTCCAGTTTCTTCGCAAAATAATAGCAGTCAAGGTGAAAATCTGCCCGTTCGATGGGTTCAAAGGCCGCCGTTTTGGGCGAAGTGTGCTCCAAATGCTCGTGCCTACGGCGGTGCAACATATAAGAGAGGTAATGAAAGTCGGCATCCCGGTAGCCGGCTTTTTCCTGTAAGTTTTCGGCTTGCCGAAGCACACCATCGAAGTGCTTTTCGAGGTCGGTGCTGGCGAGGGCATGCAACAGGAAAACCTGCCCCGTGGCGGGGTTTGAGGCATATTGGTTGTAAGCGGAGAAGTCCATTGCCAGCCGCAGCAGGTCGGAGCAATGGCGGCGGAAGCGGACATCGTCATAAGCGCTGCCTGGATAAAGCTGCCGCCAAAGTTCTTCCTTAGGCTTGTCCATCATCCCATCATTTTCCAATAGTCCGTACAGGCGCAGCAACTCCTCCCGCTCGTTGAAAAACGGCGATGCGAGGTATTTTACGAACTGCGCCGCTTCGTACCGATTGAAGGTGCGCAGGAAAGCAGCAAGTTTTGAGTTGAGCATGACAGTCGGTGATGGCAGGCTTTTCCAGTAGGACAAAGCTAAGGATACTAATTCG